>NZ_CP136521.1:3604547-3906595 GCF_032814565.1 Hwangdonia lutea | reverse complement strand
TTTTAGACGTTGTAGTTTGTTTGTTAGTTAAATTTGAGAGAAATTTTTCGAATTCCTTACCCTCATTCTGTTTGGCAAATATGTGAACAAAATTCTTAAAAAAAAAATCATTTACTATTGAATTTTTAGAATTTTTTCCTCATGTTTAAGCTCTAGCCGAAACTACAAAAAATTATTCAATTCTGCTTATGAAAATCGATGAAATACAAATAAGAGTGAGATATGGTGAAACAGACCAAATGGGAATTGTATATTACGGTAATTACGCATTATATCTTGAAGAAGGGCGAACGGAGTGGTTGCGTAAGTTTGGATTAACATATAAATCCATGGAAGAAAATGGCATCATGCTTCCGGTGGTTTCATTGTGTATAAACTATAAGAAATCAGCAGGTTATGACGAGCTGATTAATGTAAAAACTCAACTCAAAAAAATACCCACCGCAAAAATTGAATTTGAGTATGAAATTACGAACGAAAAAGGCGAAATTTTAACAACTGCTGAAACCATTTTGGTATTTGTTGATGCAAAAACGGGTAAACCCATTAAAGCGCCACAATATCTTTTGGATGCCTTGGAATAGACCACTTATATTTCTCTAATAGTGATCTCAAATAGGTTGTTGAAAATTTCAAAAACCTGCAAAGCTTCTTTTTTTCTAACGGAAATTGTTATTTGGCAATCCAGCTCCAATTTCTGATTGGTAATGTTTAGTTTTTTCTCTTTAATGATGCGCATTACGGTATTCATGTTTTTATAATCGAACGTAATCAGGTAATCTACATTTATGGTTTTTTTTAAAATTTTGGAAGCTTCCAGTGTTAACTGCGCTGTGGTTTTGTAAGCGTTAATTAATCCGCCAACACCCAATTTAATACCCCCAAAATAGCGCACCACCACAATTAAAATGTTGGTAACATCAAAAGATTGTATTTGCCCGTAAATAGGCATGCCTGCTGAATTGTTGGGTTCGCCATCGTCGTTTGCCCGATAGCTAATATGTTCCGTCCCTATTTGATAGGCATAGCACCAATGCCTTGCGGCGTGATGCTCTTTTTTTAAGTTGTTAATATGAAGTTTTACGTCATCTTCGGAAGTAATGGGATAGGCGTAACCGAAAAACTTACTGTTTTTATCTTTAAATAAAATAGCTTCGGTGGATGTGTCAATGGTTTTATATGTGTCTTTTTCAGTCAAATAAGTGGCTTTTGGTTTTAATAAGATTTGCAACGTCTTCAGTATTTGGGTTAATATGCCATGTATTAAAGCCCATAGATTCGGCGGTTTTTATGTTATGTTCATTATCGTCGATAAACAAACATGTGTTGGCTTTTAATGTGTTTTCGTTTAAAACGAATTCAAAAATATCAGTATTTGGCTTTACCAGATGAATGTCGTGCGACAAATAAAAGGCATCAAAACAACTTTTAAAATCTTCGTAAAACGATATGTTTTCTTTAATCCAATTTATATGAAGTTCGTTTGTGTTACTTAAAAGTATGAATTTGTATGTGTTTTGTTTTTTTAGATTTTGAAGAAATTCCAACCGATGCTTCGGAAAATCTTTCAGCATAAAGTTCCAAACTTCAATGAGTTCTTCTTTTGAAAGCTCCGGAAAATTTTCAGCATAAAACCCAAGAAACTCAATGGTAGACATCAATCCTTGTTCGTACAAGCTGTTGATGGCTATCATTTCATCTGAAAGCGCTTCAATTTTAAAAGTGTTTAGGGCGTGTTGCAAAGCGCCTTCAATATCCAAATTGATAAATACGTTGCCAAAATCGAATATTATGGTTTTAATCATTGATATAAATTTTAAGATGATCGGTCATTATTTTTTCTTCGGAAACTAATTTGCCTGAAAAATGAGGTGCTTTAACACCGTCTTTAAATAAAGTGTTTCCCGTAAAAACGCGTGCTTCATTCCAAAGATTTTCGTCTATAAAGGTTTGAAGTGTTTTTGCGCCACCTTCAATAATTACAGAGTTGATATTTTTCTGAAACAATACATCACAAATTTGTCTAGCTATGGAAGATTTTAAACTCCAATCTATATGTTTCAAGTTCAAATTGTTTTCCTTCGGACTGTGATCTTTAGTCTTCGAGCTAATAATAATCGTTTCAGCGTCATCATTAAAAACAGCATAATCTTTTGATAGCTTATTGTCTCTGTCAATCACAACTCGCGTTAGGTTTTGCCCTTTCCAATCTCTGGTTGTTAAACTGGGGTTGTCTTGAATAACCGTATTGGTGCCCACTAAAATGGCATGTTCTTCGGCGCGCCATTTGTGAACCAATTGCCTGGAAATGGCATTTGTAATCCAAACGGGTTTGTTTTCCTTTTTTGTTTTTGGCGCTATAAAACCATCGGCGGTTTCTGCCCATTTTAAAATAATGTACGGGCGTTTTTTATTGTGAAATGTAAAAAAGCGTTTGTGGTGGTTTTTGCATTCATTTTCCAAAACGCCTACCGTAACATGGCACCCCGCATTTTTGAGTTTTTCGATGCCTTTGCCAGCCACTTTTTCGTTATCATCTACACAACCAATAACCACATTTGGTATTTGGTGTTTAATAATTAAATCGCTGCACGGTGGGGTTTTTCCAAAATGCGAACAGGGTTCTAAAGTTACATACAGCGTGGCTTCTTTTAAAAGGGATTTGTTAGCAACAGCATTTATAGCATTGACTTCGGCATGATTGCCACCATATTTACTGGTGTATCCTTCGCCAATAATGGTGTTGTTACAAACAATTACAGCGCCAACCATAGGGTTTGGTCTGGTGGTCCCCAAGCCGTTTTTGGCAATTTCCATGCAGCGTTTTATGTATGTTTCGTGGTTTGCCAATCTTATATTTTAATTTTTACATGCTCGGTTTTATCAATATTGTAAGTATACGAAAATCCGAAAACCTTATATATTATATCACCTTTATATTGCACTTTTAGTTGCTTGCTTAACAAACTGCCAAGTAATCCGCCAAGGTTTTTATGGCTAAAAATACTATCGGTTGGGACATTTGCTTTTAAAGGAATTGAAAACTTTTTTTTTGCTGGGACATTAAAACTTTCGGTTGAAACGGTAGCCATTTCGTTATCATTAATAAACACTTTTATTTCATCTGTTTTTAAAGCGCCACCAATATCATTCGGATTTATAAACAAGGCATCAGCCGTAATTGTAATATATTTTGAGGTCGATTCAACAACTTTCACATTTTCAACATTTAAAAACACAGGTTTTTCCTTAACATTACAGCCCGATAGCACAAAGCACATTGTTGATAAAATAATCAACATCTTCATTTGGGGGTTTTTATATTTAAGTATCTTCACTTGCATAAAATGACTGTTTTAAATGAGTAAAGATACTATAGTTATTCGAGAAATTAGGCCCGAAGATAACGCACAAATTGAAGCCGTTATTAGGGCGTGTTTTCACGAGTTTAAAATCCCGTTGGAAGGTACAGCTTACGCCGATAATGAAACGCCGAGGATGTACGAATCGTATCAAAACGCCAACGATGTTTATTTTGTTGTTGACGATAACGGTGTTGTTTTAGGTGGTGGTGGCATTAAGCCTTTAAAGGATTTTGGGGCGGAGGTTTGCGAAATTCAAAAAATGTATTTTTCACCAAAAATTAGAGGAAAGGGATACGGGAAATTGATGTTTGAAAAATGTATGGAAGCCGCCAAAAAAATGGGTTACAAACAGTGTTATTTAGAATCGGCATCGCAACTTAAAGCCGCCATTCATATTTACGAGAGCTATGGTTTTAAACATTTAAAAGGTGCATTGGGAAATACCGGACATTATTCATGTGGTGTTTGGATGTTAAAAGATTTATGAATATAAAGGACATTCAAAATAAATTTCACGAAGCCTTAGATGCTATTTACGGCAAAGAAGAAGTAGATAGTTTCTTTTTCATGCTAATAGATTCTTATTATCAAATTTCAAGACTGCAATTGGCGATGGCGCCCGATTTTAAAATTGATAACCAAGATGCTATTTTAAATGCTTTAGAAGCCTTAAAACAAGAAAAGCCCATTCAATATATTTTAGGGGAAACTGAATTTTATGGTCTGCCTTTTAAAGTAAATAAGCATGTTTTGATACCACGACCAGAAACCGAAGAATTGGTAGAATGGGTGATTTCGGAATACAAAATTCAGAATTCAGTATTTAGCATTTTAGATATAGGTACGGGTAGCGGATGCATTGCTATTGCATTGGCTAAAAACCTGCCAAATGCTAAAGTTTATGCTTTAGATGTGAGTAAAGATGCGTTAAAAACAGCAAGGCAAAATGCGGAATTAAACCATGTTGAAATTGAATTTATTGAAGCTGATATTTTGACGTGCCGTCATGCTGAACTTGTTTCAGCATCGCATAAGTTTGATGTTATTGTATCCAACCCGCCATATGTTCGTGAACAGGAAAAAGCACAAATAAAAAACAATGTTTTAAATAACGAGCCGCATTTGGCACTGTTTGTAAAAGATGAAAACCCACTTTTGTTTTACGATGCTATTTCGCGTTTTGCAACGCATAAATTAAGTGAAAAAGGCATGCTGTTTTTTGAAATTAATGAATATCTTGGCAACGATATGATTCGGTTGTTAAATAACAAACAATTTAAAAATATCGAGCTAAAACAGGATATCTTTCGAAAAGATAGAATGATAAAAGGTGTATTTAATTAATAATTGAAAGTTAAAAGCAATAATTAATATTTATTATTGTTCCTTCGAATACCGATAGCTATCGGGAAGGGATCTATTATGAAAAAATACTTCTACATATTATTTAGTTTATGGATTATTTGTTTTTCATGTAAAGAAAAGCAGAAAGAAGCTGTTATTCTTAAAGAAAAAGCAGTTGTTGAAATTCAAAAAAAAGAAAAAAAAGATTCTATCTCTCTCAAGCAACTACTCAAAATAAATAATTTAGATTCTATTTATGCTTTGTCAAATAAAGTTTCTCCAAATTTTTTAAAAGCCGATTTCAATGGAGATAATAAAGAAGATATAGCTTTTTTAGTTGAAGAACTAAAATCTAAAAAAATTGGACTAATATTTTTTCACAGTAATGATTCATATTTTATATTGGGAGCTGGCATAAAGTTTAATGATGATTTGGATGATATGAATTGGTTAGATATTTTGAAATTAGACAATAATAAAATTCAGTATAAAATGCTTTTTGACGAAGAAACTTTTGATATTATTGGAGATAAAGAAGTTATTATACCAAATATTGGAATAAGCATTAGAGAAGAAGAAGGTAGCGGAGGATTATTATACTTTAAAGAGGGAAGTTATAAATATTTACATCAAGGATGTTAAAAAATAATGTTCCGATTGCTATCGGAATAGTGGCAAAAAAATGAATATAAAACAACACATACAAAACCTGCGTAACGTATTACGCGAGCACAATTACAATTACTACGTCCTCGATAATCCCACCATTTCAGATTACGATTTCGATATAAAGCTAAAAGAACTCCAAGAGCTGGAAGCTAAGCATCCCGAGTTTTTTGATGCCAATTCGCCATCCCAACGTGTTGGAGGCGAAGTCACCAAAAATTTTGAAACCATTGCGCACGAGCACCGTATGTATTCGTTGGATAATTCGTATTCTAAACAAGATTTGCAAGATTGGGAAACCCGCATTAAAAAGTTGGTTGATGGCGCTATTCAATACACTTGCGAATTAAAATACGATGGGGCTTCTATAAGTTTAACCTACGAAAACGGACTATTGACCAAAGCCGTCACCCGAGGCGACGGATTTCAAGGCGATAATGTAACGGCAAACGTAAAAACCATAAAATCGGTGCCGCTACAGTTAAAAGGTGATTATCCACCAAAATTCGATATTCGTGGCGAAATTGTTTTGCCCTTTGATGGGTTTCATAAAATGAACGAGGAGCGTATTGCATTGGGCGAAGAACCCTACCGTAACCCAAGAAATACGGCGTCGGGAAGTTTAAAGCTTCAGGATAGTGCCGAAGTAGCAAAACGGCCGCTGGAATGTTTATTGTACAATATTACGGGGGCAAACTTGGGTATTACAACCCAATTTGAAAGTTTGGAAAAAGCAAGACAATGGGGGTTTAAGGTGCCAGATGCTGCAAAACTTGCGAATTCCATTGATGACGTTTTGGAGTTTATAAATTATTGGAATGTGCACCGACACGATTTACCTTATGAAACCGATGGGGTGGTAGTTAAAGTGAATAGCTTGCAACAACAAGAGGAGTTGGGCTATACCGCGAAAGCACCGCGTTGGGCTATGGCGTACAAATTTAAGGCCGAACAGGTTTCAACGCGGCTAAACGAAATTACGTATCAAGTTGGGCGCACGGGAGCCATTACGCCTGTGGCTAATTTAGAGCCGGTAGAGTTGGCTGGTACAACCGTAAAGCGGGCGTCGTTACATAATGCCGACCAGATAGAAAAATTAGACATTAGAGTAGGGGATACGGTTTTTGTTGAAAAAGGCGGGGAAATTATCCCAAAAATTATCGCTGTTGATTTAACAAAACGTAACCCAGATTCTGTCCCAACCCAATACATTACGCATTGTCCTGAATGCCAAACTGAATTGGTGCGACAAGAAGGTGAGGCACAGCATTATTGCCCCAATTACAATGGTTGTAAACCTCAAATTATCGGTCGTATTCAACATTTTATATCTAGAAAAGCTATGGATATTGAAGGCTTAGGTGGTGAAACCGTAGCGCTTTTGGTCAATGAAGGTTTAATTGATAACTATTCTGATTTATACGAATTAACAAAAGAGCAAGTATTGCCTTTGGAGCGCATGGCAGAAAAAAGTGCAGAAAACTTGGTTGCAGGTATTGAAGTGTCAAAGCAAATCCCTTTTGAACGTGTTTTGTTTGCTCTCGGTATCCGGTTTGTTGGAGAAACGGTTGCCAAAAAATTAGCTAAACATTATAAAAGTATTGATGCTATTGCCCAGGCATCAGAGGAAGATTTGGTAAATGTTGATGAAATAGGCGTTAAAATAGCACAAAGTGTTACCGCTTTTTTTCAAGATGAAAAGAATGTTTCAATTGTAAATAGGTTAAAACAGTTTGGAGTCCAGTTGGAAATATCAGCAGATCAACTTAAAGGGCAAACTAATATTTTACAAGGGCAATCCATTGTGGTAACCGGTGTTTTTGAATCTATTTCCAGAAATGATCTAAAAAAACTTATCGAAGACAATGGTGGTAAGGTTAGTAATTCCATTTCTTCAAAAACGAGTTATATCGTTGCAGGTGCTAATATGGGACCAAGTAAAAAACTAAAGGCTGAACAACTAAATATAGATATTATTAGCGAATATGAATTCCTACAAAAAGTTGATAGAAACTAGGTTTTTATCGATAAAATACATTTTATTATCGTTTAATTGTTTAAAATGTGTTATATTTGTAGCATGACTATAAAAGCTGTTAAGTTCAAATCGAACATCTTGATAGGTTTAATTGTGATCGCTTATATCCTCTTTGTTGTTTTTCAATTTAGTGGTAACGAGGTTATGGCAACGAGCTTCAGTTCACTTGTATTTCCTTTAATAGCAGGACTTTATTTTGTGTCTGTACGACGAAAAACACTGTTTTTTAGCTTGTTTTTAATTTGTTACTCTTTGTCGGAATTACTTTTTTTCACTATTGATTATATACCTTATCAATACTTTTATTTCACTGGAAATATTTTAAGTATGTTATCGTATGTTTTTCTTTTAGTCGAAGTCTGTAAATCCATTTGTGCTTTCCATGTTTTAAAGAATTATAAAATACATATTGTGGTGCTTACCATCTTAAACATTTACATCGCTTATGTTTTGCAGGAAACCATAAGCCCGTATATAGAATTTACGAATGAATACTTGTTAGAAATAGTCTATAATATTGTAATGTTGTTACTCTTGTCTGTATCACTAATAAATTATATTTATAAAGATGATAAAAAATCATTATTCTTCTTTTTTGGCGCTTTATGCATTGTTTTTAGCGAAGTAATTAATGTGGCCTATTTATATGTGATACATCAAAATGCTTTTAATTTTGTATCGGTATCCTTATTTGTTTTGGCTTTTTACTTTCTTTATCAGCAATCAAATTTAAAGCATAGTAAAGTTAATAAAATTAAAGGTTCGATAACGTAGTTAACTATCTATAATAAAATCATTAACCATTTGTTTTTAAACATTTAAAAAGTTTAACAATTTCTAGGCTTAGTTGTATATTTTGTTAAATTTGTCTGTTAATTTTTACAACTATGACTTTTTCTAAGGTTTTAATAGGGTTAATCAGTTTAGTTTATAGCTTATTTGTGGGGTTTGAGTTTTTCGGACACCCGACTGTAGCCACACACATCAGCGTGCTGATTATTCCGCTTATTGTGCTGCTTTACTTTGTTTCAGTTAAAAAGAAAACACTTTTTTTCAGCCTTTTTTTAATATTCTATGCTATCCCAGAACTCTTGCTTTTTGTAAAAGATGCCATGGTTTACCAAACGTACTATTATATATGTAATACTTTGTGCGTAGCGGCTTATGTGTTTTTGTTAATAGAGATTTATAAATCCATAAATTTTAAAGAGGTTTTAAAAAGATTTAAAGTACAGGTGATTGTGCTCGCTATTTTAAGCTTATATATGGGGTTTGTGTTGTTTAAAATTATTTCCCCTTCATTGAGAATATCGGTAGAATATATTTTAGAAATTACGTATAATATTTTGATACTTTTGGTGCTATCTGTTTCTCTTTTGAATTATTTTTATAAGGATGATAAAAAATCTTTGTTCCTGTTTCTGGGAGCGTTGTGCATTGTTTTTAGCGAAGTTATCAATATTGCATACATATATTTAGCCAATCAAAATCTACTTAACTTTATGTTTGTGTCCCTGTTTGTTTTGGCATTCTTCTTTTTATTGCAACAATCAAAACTTGATGATGAAACTGAAGACGTTTTAGCAGTGCAATAGGTATCAAATTACACTTGTTTATTGAAGAAAGGGATGTTTTTTCGGTAGCGATAAAGAATAACTGAAGCAAGTACAAAAGTAATAACGGCAGTAAAAAACAAAACGCCTCCATCGTTATTTACCTCAATACCAAGTAGTGTTAAATGCATGAAAATGGCACCAGACATCAAACCAATTGTTAAACCTGCACCTAGCCAAACGGTTTTAGGTATTAATAGCAAAACCCCTGCAATAAGCTCTAAAATACCTATGCCAATCCTCCCAAAAGGTTCTAGCCCAACCGTTTTAAAAATATATACACTATCTGGATGTGCTGTAAATTTAAAACGAAGGGTTTGAATTAAAATAACAGCCACAAGTATTCTTAAAATTAACGATGTGTGTTTTTTCATGTTTTAACAATTAATTTGAGCACGACATTTTTAATAAGATTGCTTTTTGTGGCTATGGGTTTTTATCGTTAAAACACAAAATACTAACAAAATAATCGACAAAAAGCATGGTTTTATCGCTGTAATTGATTTTTATTTTTATATTTGTCCGACCTACTTATATAAAATACCATGAAAAATTCGTTCATACTTAGCTTTAATAAGTTGTTTTTTGGCGTATTATTGCTTTTGGTTTCCGTAAATATTATTGGCGCTTTTAGTGAAAATGCATCCTTTTTACAAACTGCAAAAGTGTTTTTTATCCCTGCTTTGTTGACTTTGTTTTTTATAAAATATAAGTCGTTGAGCCTACCTTTTATTTTGTTTTTTCTGTTTTCGTTTTTAGGAGATGTATCTTTAGCATTTTTTGACAACGAATTTTTCATTAAAGCTTCAAGTGTTTTCTACTTTTTAAGCTATTTGAGTTTAATAGGAATTGCCTTTTTTAAATTTAAGTTTTTTGAAATCGATAAGGTTGTCGGCACGTATTTAGTAGTTGTCTTTTTAATAAACGCCTATTTCTTATATACATTTTACAGCATTTTAAAAGCCATTGTACCAGATAGTTTTGAGGTGCTTTTGTTTGGTGTAAAAAATCTTTCTTTAATCTTATTGGTCTTTTTGGCCTTCGGAATGTATTTGGCAAACGATACCAAGCCTTCCATTCTCTTTTTAATGGTAGCGCTATGTTTGGTTTTTTCTACAATTCTAAACTATGTTAGTTTGTATTATGTGTACAGCTGGAGTTTTGTAATGTTGGAAAGAATTATTTACGCCATTGGAGTGTATCTGTTGTTAAACTATATTATGGTTGAAAACAAAAATGCCATTATCCAAAACAAGGCGCAAGACCGTTATAATTCCGATAATATTTTTGCCTAAACAATTATGGATGTGCCTTGAGCCGCTTTGTTTTTATTAGCATCAAAATAAAAGTCTATTTTACCAAGATTAATGCCATAACACCCCACTTGGTTAACTAGCATATTTTTACCTTCAATATTTTTTACAACGGTCGGTTTTTTCAAAAAAGTATGGGTGTGTCCGCCAATAATTAAATCGATGTTTTTTGTAGCCGCGGCCAGTTTTAAATCACTTATTTTGGTTGTGCTATTTCGATAATTATAGCCTAAATGCGATAAACAGATTATTAAATCGCATTGCTCATCTTCTTTAAGAATTCTAGTCATTTCTTGCGACGTTTCAATAGGATCCAAATATTTAGTTTCCTTAAACATCGACGGGTCAACCAAACCGTTTAACTCAATTCCCAAACCAAAAACACCAATTTTAATTCCATCTTTTTTAAAGATTTTATAGGGTTTTGCATGGGTGTCCATTATGGTGTTTGAAAAATCGTAGTTGGACGAAACAAATTCAAATTCGGCATGTGGCAATTGGGTGTAAAGACCTTCAATACCGTTGTCAAAATCATGGTTGCCAATGGTTGCTGCATCGTATTTTAGCTTACTCATTAATTTAAACTCCAATTCACCACCATAATAGTTAAAATATGGTGTTCCCTGAAAAATATCGCCGGCGTCCATAAGCAAGGTATTTGGGTTTTCGTTTCTAATAGATTCAATTAAACCCGCTCTTCTAGCTACACCGCCTTTATTGGCGTTTCTGCCATCATCCGGACCAAAAGCATCAATATGACTGTGCACATCGTTGGTATGCAAAATAGTGATTTTTGTTTTTTTTACGGCCGAAGTAAACGACTGCAATCCTAAAGTGCCAAGAGTTACCAATGCGGTACCAGCCGTAGCTTGTTGTATAAAATCTCTGCGTTTCATTTTCTTGTTAAGTTGTTTTGTTTAAATAACTTATAAATTAATCTATCTGAATAAACCTATCGTCAACCACAGGATTTATGGTGTCTAACTTCACAAATTTATCTATTAGAGCATTTCTTAATTTATAATTTAAATTATACAGGCTGTCGTTGGTTTTAAAAAACGACATGTTATCGCCACCGTTGTATAAATAATCGTTGGTAGCTACATAATAGGTTTTGTTTTTCTCAATGTTTTTACCGTTAATTTTCGCTTCAAAAACATTAAAATCTTTATCGAGTACAAGTTTTAATTTCGAAATAGGATGCGCTCGTTTTTTGGATTTTAAAAAAGAGATAATACTATCAACTTGAGCCCCTTTTAGCGCCACAACCACAATGCTGTTCTCAAAAGGCATCAATTTAAAAGCGGTTCTTTTGGTAACGTTTCCTTTTGGTAAAATAGAGCGGATACCGCCGTGATTCAACAACACCATATCAATATTTTTACCCGTTCTTTTATTGAAAATAGGATTGGCCTCACTGTAAACGGCATCGGCCATAAAGTTGCCAACGGCCGTGTTTAAATCGCCATCGGTTTTAGAAAACGTATGTACAGAATAGGCTAAAACACTGTCTAAATCTTTTTGGATATTGTCTCTAAAAGGTTTGATAAACGATTCGATTTCGGCATTTGGCGTCAAGCTATCGGTAATTTGAATTTGCTTGCCTTCAATTTTGGTTAAGTGCAATTTTTCTTGCTTACAACCTAGAAAAATAAAAATATATAACAAAAAAATAAAATGTGTGAACCTCATAAATGAAACGATTTTTTGAATGTACTTTTGCTACCTTTGCGAAAAGTATAAAGATAAATGATTTTAAAAGGTTTTAAAGAAAAATCTAATAAAAAGCACCTTAACAAATTGTTGTCGCAACGCGAAGTAAGTGTTACGGACAGTAAGGTTAAAAGTTTGGGTGTTATCTTAAATATTGATGAAGTTGATGATTTTGAGTTGTTTAGGGTTTTGGCAGCTCATTTAAACGTGCGCCCAAATAGGCTTAAAATCATTGCGTTTTCGGCTAATAAAAAAGATACCTTGAGTTCTTGGGATGCCTGTTACAATCCTAAAGATTTTGGTTGGAGCGGCACTATTAAGAATATAGAATTGCAAACGTTTTTAAGCACCAAGTTTGATGCGTTGATTAGTTATTATACAACTGAAGATTTGGAGTTAAAATTGCTTACGGCAAAATCTGAAGCCCAATTCAAAATAGGCATTTTGCAAACCGATGAGCGATTAAACGATTTAATAATAAACACCAACATAAAAGAATTTAACGTATTTAAAGCCGAAGTGCATAAATACTTAACCATATTAAATAAAATTAAAAATGAGCAGTAAGTTTTTGGGTACTGGAGTGGCATTGGTTACACCGTTTAAATCCGATTTGAGTATAGACCATGACGCCTTGGCGAATATTGTTAATTTCAATATTGAAAACGGCACCGATTACCTTGTAATTTGTGGCACAACGGGAGAAAGCGTTACCATTACCAAAACAGAAAAACAGGCTGTTGTTAAAACCATATCGAAAGCTAATAAGGGTCGGTTACCACTGGTTTTAGGTATCGGGGGTAACAATACAGCATCGGTAATTGAAGAAATAAATGCAACCGATTTAAGTGGTATTGATGCCATTTTATCGGTATCGCCGTATTACAGTAAACCAACGCAAAAGGGGCTGTATCAGCATTTTAAAGCGGTTTCCGAAGCATGTCCCACAGACATTATTTTATACAACGTTCCTGGGCGTACTTCAAAAAATATGGATGTAGAAACCACCTTGCGATTGGCAAACGATTTTGAAAATATTGTTGCCGTTAAAGAAGCAGGAAACAACGTGGCACAATATTTACAATTGCTAAAAAATAAACCCGAAGATTTTTTAATAATTTCTGGTGACGACGATCTCGCTTTGGGCATAGTTTTAGCCGGTGGAGCAGGTGTTATTTCGGTGATTGGGCAAGCCTTTCCCAAAGCCTTTTCAAACATGGTGCGTTTGGGCTTAAAGGGTGAAGCAAAAGCTGCTTATGCCATTCATTTTAAACTAATGGATGTGGTTAGCCATATTTTTGAAGAGAATAATCCAGCGGGCATTAAAGCTGTTTTTGAAGCCTTAAATCTATGTCAAGATACCGTAAGGTTGCCATTGGTGCCAGCTTCAAATTCCTTGAAAGAAAAAATCGCTGCATTTGTAAAAGACTTCGAGTAATGTTAAATATAACTTAAACCTTGTGGTTACTAGACTTCAACATTTATTTTAGCAGAGAAATTATATTTTTAAAATCCATATTAATACCTTAATTTTGCATTCTGTTTTAAAATCTATGAAATGAGCATTTTTAAAATCTTGAGACTAAGCAAGATGTTAGTTATGCGAATTACATTTGTCTTTTAAAAAGCAACGAACAACATCAAATGAAGAAGTTTTTTTATATCATATTTACCATTTCTATTTTTAGCTCTTGCAGCGAGTATCAAAAAGTTTTAAAAAACGAAGAGATTGCTCCTAAATTTAAAATGGGTGAGGCTTTGTATAACGAAGGTAAATATGCCAAAGCCAACAAGCTTTTTGCGCAAATTGTACCAAACTACCGTGGGAAGCCCCAGGCTGAAAAATTGATGTATTTATATTCCAATACGTTTTATAAAACCAAGGATTACTATATTGCCGGTTATCAGTTTGAGCGTTTTGCGTCAAGTTATCCCAAAAGTGAAAAAGTAGAAGAAGCAGCGTTTTTAAGCGCTAAAAGCTACTATATGCTGTCGCCGGTATATTCCAAAGATCAAAAAGAAACAGTTGAAGCCATCGAAAAACTGCAAGCCTTTATCAATTTATATCCGGAGTCTGAGTATAGCGCAGAAGCTAACAAATTAGTCCAGGAATTGGATTATAAATTAGAAAAGAAAGCCTTTGAGATTGCTAAGCAATACAACAAAATTGCTTTTACATCTACAGAGTTAGAGGCCGCTATAAAATCGTTTGACAACTTTATTCTCGATTTTCCGGGTTCTAGTTTGCGCGAAGACGCCTTGTTTTACAAGCTCGATTCTGCTTATAAATTGGCCATTAATAGTGTGGAGTATAAGAAGCAAAACAGATTAATAACGGCAAAGGAATATTACAACACATTCATAGAAAAATATCCAAATTCAAAACATACAGAAGTGGTAAACGCAATGGCTTTGGAGATGGATGAAGTATTAAAAAATTACAGCACTAAAAGTTAAATTATTATGTCAATGGACTTAAAAAAAACCAACGCTCCAGTAAATACTGTGACTTATGATAGAAATCAAATCGATGAGCCAACAGGCAACATCTACGAATCTATTTCTATTATCGCAAGACGCGCTGAACAAATCAATTCAGAAATTAAAAAAGAACTTATTGATAAGTTGGAAGAATTTGCCACTTACAACGATAGTCTTGAAGAAATTTTTGAAAACAAAGAACAAATCGAAGTTTCTAAATTTTACGAAAAGTTGCCAAAACCCCACGCATTAGCGGTACAGGAATGGTTAACCGATAAAATTTACCACAGAAATACTGAGGAAGATTCTCAGGAATAATAACTTTATGAGCATTCTAAGCGGCAAGAACATACTATTGGGAATTAGTGGTGGTATTGCCGCTTATAAAACAGCTTCATTAGTTAGGTTATTTGTAAAATCGGGCGCCAACGTAAAAGTTGTTATGACCCCTTCAGCCAAAGATTTTATAACCCCTTTAACCTTATCAACACTTTCAAAAAATCCTGTACATACTTCTTTTACAAATGAAGAAGATGATAATGCAGTGTGGAATAATCATGTCGAATTAGGACTTTGGGCCGATTATTTCATCATAGCTCCAGCCACGGCAAACACGCTTTCTAAAATGGCAAATGGGGTTTGCGACAACTTACTTTTAGCAACCTATCTTTCGGCCAAATGTCCGGTTTACTTTGCGCCAGCCATGGATTTGGATATGTACAAACATCCGTCAACACTCACTTCATTTGAGAAACTTAATGCCTTCGGAAACATTATGATTCCCGCAACAAGCGGCGAATTGGCAAGTGGTTTAGTAGGCGAGGGGCGCATGGCAGAACCCGAGGATATCCTCAGTTTTATAGAAAACGATATTTTGGATAAACTTCCGCTACGCGGAAAAAAAGTTTTAATTACCGCAGGCCCCACTTACGAGGCTATCGATCCGGTTCGTTTTATCGGCAATCATTCCAGCGGTAAAATGGGATTCGAAATCGCCAAAGCTTCGGCCAACCTCGGCGCATCGGTTGTTTTAATTACCGGACCAACACATCATAAAGTAAATCATGCGTTAATTGAAGTTGTGCCCGTTATCAGCGCACAAGATATGTACGATGCCGCTCACAAGTATTTTAACGATGTTGATATCGCCATACTTTCGGCCGCTGTAGCCGATTTCAAACCAAAAGAAACAGCAACTCAAAAAATAAAAAAGAAGGATTCTGCGTTAAACATAGAGTTGATTAAAACCAAGGATATTTTAGAATCTTTGGGTCAAATTAAAAAACAGCAGTATTTGGTTGGTTTTGCTTTAGAAACCGAAAACGAACTTGAAAATGCTATCGGGAAACTAAAAAGAAAGCATTTAAATTTAATTGTTTTAAATTCGTTAAACGATAAAGGCGCAGGTTTTAAAACGGAAACCAACAAAGTGACTTTTATTGATGAAAACGAAAACATAACCAAATTTCAATTAAAGTCTAAAGCCGATGTTGCAAAAGATTTATTAACCGAAATTATAAAACAAATTGATGCGTAATATTATTTTAATTTTATTGGTAAGTTTTGGTGTCAATGGCTTTTCGCAAGAGTTAAATTGCAACATTGTGGTTAATGCTTTGCAAACGGGTAACGAAAATCTGCAAATTTTTAAAACACTCGAAAAGCAACTAAACGAGTTTGTTAATAATACAAAATGGACCAACAAAACCTATGCAAATCAAGAGCGTATAAATTGCAGCATGGTTATTAGCATTACCAATTTTAGCGGCGAAGCGTTTCAAGGTACGCTGCAAGTGCAATCGTCGCGCCCCGTTTTTGGGTCTTCTTACAGCACACCGCTTTATAGTTTTAACGATAAGGATTTTTCATTCCGATATTTAGAATTTCAAAATCTCACATTCAACCCAACGCAATTCGAGTCAAACTTAGTTTCGGTTTTGGCGTTTCATATATATATGATTTTAGCTATCGATGCCGATTCGTTTTCAGAAAACGGAGGCGATTCGTATTATTCACAGGCACAAACCATTACCAATTATTCCCAACAACAAAACTTTAAAGGTTGGAAAGTTGAAGATGGTTTACAAAGCAGGTTTGCATTGATTGACAATGTATTATCGCCAACTTTTAAAGAGTACAGAGCCGTTATGTATAACTATCACATACACGGTTTGGATATTATGAGTGATGATGCAAAAGGAGGAAAAGAGCAAATAGCTGATGCTTTAATGACATTTAATGCCATGAATAGCCGCCGACCAAACTCTTTTGTTTTGCGTACTTTTTTTGATGCCAAGGCTGATGAAATTCAGCAGATTTTCTCCGATGGTCCCAACGTGAATATTACCAATGTTAAGGACATGCTTCAAAAAGTAGCACCTACACATGCTGCGAAATGGCGAAATATTAAATTTTAAAAACCACCCAAAGCTTGCTTTGTTTTAATAATTTGTCATTCCTTTGAAATCGAATGATTCATGAATTCAGATATTTAAAATATCATACAATCAATACAAAGGAAATCTAAAATTTTATTAATTTTGATTAAAGTTGAAAAGCTAATTGCTGCCAACTATAAACCGAATACTGCCAACTAAACATGCTAACCTCACTTTCAATAAAAAACTACGCTTTAATTGATAACCTTCAAGTTGATTTTAATAACGGACTATCTATTATTACGGGCGAAACTGGGGCAGGTAAATCCATTTTGTTAGGCGGATTATCATTAATTCTGGGTAAACGTGCCGATTTAAGCACCTTAAAAGATGCGACTAAAAAATGCATTATCGAAGCCGTTTTTGAGGTGTCAAATTATAACTTAAAATCACTTTTTGAAGCAGAGGATTTTGATTACGAAGCGCAAACCATTATTCGTCGCGAAATTCTTCCTTCCGGAAAATCCAGGGCATTTGTTAACGATTCCCCGGTAAATTTAAATAGCTTGCAGCTTTTGGGCGAGCGCTTAATCGATATCCATTCGCAGCACCAAACCCAGCAACTAACAAGTAACGATTTCCAGTTTCAAATCATAGATGCTTTAGCTAATAATGATGAACTTTTACAAAGCTATACATTAGAGTTAAAAGCATATAAAACGCTTAAAAAAGAATTGCAAGAATTGCTCAATTTTCAGGCGGAAGCCATAAAAGAACACGACTACAATTCTTTTTTGTTAAACGAATTGATTGAAGCCAATTTAATTGAAGGCGAGCAACAAACCCTTGAAGAAGAATACGAGACTTTAAATAATATTGAAGGGATAAAAGAAAAACTTTCGGAATCTTATCAATTATTAAACGACGAGCAAATTGGGGTGTTAACCACACTAACCACTATAAAAAACAATCTTCAAAGTATAGCAGGTTTCTCCTCAAAATACGAAGATATATTCAATAGAGTTAATAGCAGTTTAATTGATTTAGACGATGTTTTTAGCGAAATTGATGTGCTGCAAGACGGTTTGGAAGCAGATCCAAATAGGTTGGAAGAAGTCGATTCAAAATTAAAAATGGTGCATAATTTAATGCAAAAACATGTTGCGGAGGATGTTTCAGAATTAATAAAAATTAAAAATGAATTAGAAGACAAAGTTGCCGTTACCGAAAATTTGGATGCAAGCATTGAAAACAAACAATCGGAAATAAAAGCTAAAACCAATCAGCTTAAATCCATTTCAAAAAAAATAAGCAAAAAACGCTCCGAAGTAATTCCACAATTAAAGCAACAATTAGAAACCATTTTAGCCAGTTTGGGGATGCCCAATGCACAATTTAAAATTGAAGTTTTATATGCTGAGGAGTTTTTTGCAAACGGTCAGGACGAACTATCGTTTCTGTTTTCAGCAAATAAGGGCGGTAGTTTTAACACGCTAAAAAAAGCAGCATCTGGCGGTGAATTATCCAGAATTATGCTCGCTATAAAATCGGTGCTATCCAAGTACATTCAATTGCCAACCATTATGTTCGATGAAATCGATACCGGAGTTTCTGGCGAAATCTCTAATAAAATGGGCGATATTATGTTGCAAATGAGTAAAACCATGCAGGTGTTTTCCATTACGCATTTACCTCAAATTGCAGCCAAAGGACATTCGCATTATAAAGTGTTTAAAGAAGATGTTGACAACGTCACACAAACCAATTTGGTAAAACTAAACCACGACGAGCGCATTGTTGAAATTGCACAAATGTTGGGTGGCGTGGAAATGTCGTCATCGGCTATTGCACACGCCAAAGAATTACTTAATTAAAAAGATAAAAGTTTTTTATCTTTGGATAAATCGATAATCACAACTAAGTCATAAAACAACTAAAACACTAAAAAAAACAACACATGGCATATAATTTACTAAAAGGAAAAAAAGGAATTATTTTCGGCGCATTAGATGAAAACTCAATTGCTTGGAAAACCGCAGAACGCGTTCATGAGGAAGGCGGACAGTTTGTGCTAACCAACGCTCCGGTTGCGATGCGCATGGGGCAAATTAATGAACTCGCCGAAAAAACGGGCTCTCAAATTATTCCGGCCGATGCTACTTCCGAAGAAGATTTACAAAAATTGGTGGAACAATCCATGGAAATTCTTGGTGGCAAAATCGATTTTGTTTTGCATTCTATTGGTATGTCCATCAATGTTAGAAAAGGCAAACATTACACCGACCAAAATTATGCATGGACCCAAAAAGGCACCGATGTTTCGGCCATGTCTTTCCACAAAGTGATGCAAACGCTTTACAAAGCCGATGCCATGAACGAGTGGGGCAGTATCGTGGCGTTAACCTATATGGCGGCGCAACGCGTGTTTCCAGACTATAACGATATGGCCGACAACAAAGCCTATTTAGAAAGTGTGGCACGTAGTTTTGGCTACTTTTTTGGACGCGACAAAAAAGTGCGGGTCAACACCATTTCGCAGTCACCAACCCCAACAACGGCAGGCAGTGGTGTAAAAGGGTTTGATGGCTTTATAGCCTATGCCGATAAAATGTCGCCTCTTGGTAATGCCACAGCGCTGGATTGTGCCAACTACACCGTGTCCTTATTCAGCGATTTAACCAAACGCGTTACCCTGCAAAACCTTTACAACGACGGCGGTTTCAGCAACATGGGCGTCAGCGATGCCGTTATGGAAGCTTTCACAAAAGAGTAAATAATTTTATATATGTTTAGACCTGTCAGGTTTTTAAAACCTGACAGGTCTTTTTTATCGAACTACCATTTTTGTTTTTATGGCGGGTTTTTACATTTGAAATTAAAAGGAGAACAGCTAGTAGCTGTTAGGTGGTTTAGAACAATATAAAAACCGCGCTATCCGCTGTATCTTTTGTTTTTTGCCATTCCTCCGTAGGCAGAAACACAGAAGCAAGTGCAGTGTTGTTTTTTTAAGTCTTTTTTAAATTAAAGCAAAACAAAAGGATGCCGCTTCTATCGCTCCCGCACCTATTTGCCAAAAGCAGTAATTAGCCCAAAAGCAATTATAAATTTGCCAATTATTGTAATAGGATTAATTACATTTGTGATATGCCATTAAAGTTTTCATTTATCATTCCGGTTTATAACCGCCCCGACGAAACAGACGAGCTTTTACAAAGTTTTGTTGAACTGGATACCATGACAAAATACGAGATAGTTATAGTAGAAGATGGCTCAAGTATCACATCAAAACCCGTGGTTGATAGGTATAAAGACAAACTGGATATCGCTTATTTCTTCAAAGAAAATTCAGGTCCCGGCGATTCTCGAAATTTTGGCATGCAACACGCTAAAGGCAACTATTTTATTATTTTGGACTCCGATTGTATTCTGCCCAAAAACTATTTAAACGAAGTAGAAAAAAGTTTAAATGCCCATTATGTAGATTGTTTTGGCGGGCCGGATGCCGCGCACAAATCGTTTACAAATTTGCAAAAGGCTATTGATTTTTCAATGACGTCGTTTATTACAACCGGAGGCATTCGAGGGCACAAAAACAGTGTAGATACCTTTCAACCACGCAGCTTTAACATGGGCATATCAAAGGAAGCTTTTTTAGCCTCAAAAGGTTTTGGGCGTATTCACCCGGGAGAAGACCCCGATTTGTCTATTCGTTTATGGCAATTGGGTTTTAAAACCAAATTGATTCCCGAGGCTTTTGTGTATCATAAACGCCGAATTTCTTGGCGCAAGTTTTATAAACAAGTTTATAAATTTGGGTTGGTTCGTCCTATTTTAAATAGGTGGCACCCTTCAACCAAAAAAATAACGTATTGGTTTCCTACTATATTTATTATAGGTTTGGACGTATCTATTTTACTTATAATTTTGGGAGTTAATTGGTTGTTTCTTGGTTATCTTTTGTATTTTTTGGTGGCTTTTTTAGTGGCATTATTTTCAACCAAAAATTTAATAGTAGCCTCAATGTCTATTTTGGCAATATTGGTGCAATTTATGGGATATGGTCTGGGTTTTTTGGAGTCTAATTGGGTTGTAAATGTTTTAAAAAAGAATCCAGAAACGCATTTTCCTGAATTATTCTTTAAAGCAAAATGATAAAAAAAATAAAATCAGATATTAAAACGTCAATAAAAACAAGAAAAATAAACGTGTTCTTTTTGTTTTTGTTTTTTGCGTTTATCATATTAATACTCACAAAATTATCAAAAGAGTACACGAATACGGTCGTTTTTAATATTGATAAAATTAATGTGCCACAAGAAAACGTTATTTTAAACGATTCGAGCGCAAAGCTAAATATTACGCTTAAAACCCACGGGTTTAAATGGCTTACGTATTATTTTAATAAGCCTAAAATTGCCATTGATTTTGTTAAGGATGTCGATAAAATAGATTCCACTTTTATTTGGAGCAAATCCAAAGCTTATTTATTGGAAAGCACACAATTTGGAAAACAGGTTGAGTTGCTAAATATTACTCCCGACACACTGCGGTTTCGGTTTGATGTGAATTTGGTAAAAAAAGTGCCGATAATTTTAAATGCTGATATAAATTACAGTCAGGGATTTGATGTTTCAGAACCTTTTAAAATTACACCGGATTCCATAGAGGTAATTGGCCCAAATGTTTTGGTTACCCAAATAGATAGTGTTGAAACCAATCCAATAAAATTAACCGATGTGAAATCTGATATTAAAAAAGTGATCCAATTAAAATTACCCAAAAACAGCAAGGATTTAACATTTTCAGATAATACGGTAAGTTTAACAGCAACCGTTGAAAAATTTACCGAAGGCACCTTAAAATTACCCATAAGCATAAAAAATATCCCTAACAATAAAACGATTAAATACTTTCCTAAAACCGTAAACGTTACTTATTATACCAGTTTAAATAATTTTAAAACCATAAGCGCAAAAGATTTTAAGGTAGAGTGCGATTTTAGCAAAACCACTAATAATCAATCCTTTTTGTTGCCCGAATTAACAAAGTTTCCGGAAACCGTAAAACACGTAAAAATTAATCAACAACACATTGAATTTATAATAACAGAATGACGGTAGTAGGACTCACAGGCGGTATTGGTAGTGGCAAAACAACGGTGGCTAAGGCGTTTATGGCCTTAGATGTACCCGTTTATATTGCCGATGATGAGGCTAAAAAGTTAATGCATAAATCTAAAATTATAAAACGTAAACTCATTCAGCTTTTTGGAGACAAAGCCTACCTTAACAACGTCTTAAACAAGCCGTTTATAGCCAATATTATTTTTAACGATAATAGTTATTTGGAAAAAATGAATGCTATTGTGCACCCCAGAGTCGCAAAGCATTTTACAAAATGGGCATTGAAACAAGATGCGCCCTATGTTATAAAAGAAGTCGCTATTTTGTTTGAAAACGGTGGCCACAAACACTGCGATTTGGTTATTACGGTTACTGCTCCTTTGGAATTAAGGTTCGAGCGTTTGCTTAAGCGCGATAATACGACAAAGGATAAAATTAAAGCTATTATGAAAAATCAATGGAGCGACGAAGAAAAAGTGAAACATTCCGATTTTGTAATCCGTAACATCTTGCTTGAAGACACTGAAAAACAGGTGCTTAAAATACACGAGCAAATTCTAAAAAAATGTAAATAATCTCTAAATTTTAACATTTTTGTTAATGTAAGGTTAAATGATAAGAGCATTAAATGTTAAAATGTTAATTTTGAATGATGAGCAAAAAGATATTCATCCTGTTGGTACTTTTAATGAGTATGTCACTTATAGGTATCATATTCGTACAAGCTTATTATATAAAAGATTCTGTAGATAATGAAAAAAAGCGTTTTAAATCTAGTGTTACAAGCGCATTATATGCCGTTTCGAACAAGATTGGGGATGACGAATTTGAAAGACATTTTAGGAGGTATCAAAAATTAGATAAAGAGAAAAAAAGCGATTCGGCAGCAGTTTCTCAATTATTTATTTACCAACAAAACAACAATACCAAAGAAACACTTATTTATAGAAGTGGAGTTTTAGAAGAGAACTATAAACTGTCTTCATCGCTCTTTGACATTGGTTTAGATAGTATTAACGTTCAAAACATTATTGGCAGATCCCAAATAGAAGTTTATAATGATACCGATTTTTCAGATAAAGATATTTCACAAAGTCCTATATTAAATATTATCCAAAGCGGTAGTATAGCCGAGGCTCAAAAAAGCAGTCTAGAAAAAAGTTTTAAGGCTATGTTGTCAAGACAACCTGTACACAAAAGGGTTGCAGCAGATGAAATTAAAAAGCTGCTAGCAAGTAAACTTCAGGCAGACAATATTGATATTGATTTTGAATTTGCCATTTATAGTAACGGTTTGGCCACAAAAGTGCATAGCGAAGGCTTTGAAAAAAAAGATGCATCAACACTTAGCGTACCCATTTTTCCAAACGAAAACAACCAAAGCAGTTATAAGCTTTTAGTGAATTTTCCAGATGATGAAAAGTTTATTTTATCATCAATTATGGGCATGATATTTCTGTCGATAATATTCACGTCTATTATTATTTTGGCATATTCAAGTGCTTTGTACCAATTGGTTAAGCAGCGTAAAATATCCGAAATTAAAACGGATTTCATCAATAATATGACGCATGAGTTTAAAACACCGATAGCAACCATTAATTTAGCTTTAGACTCTATAAGAAACCCCAAAATTATAGAAGATAAAGAGAAAGTAATTCGCTATCTTAACATGATTAAGGAGGAAAACAAGCGTATGCATGCGCAGGTTGAAAACGTTTTAAGAATATCTAAACTAGAAAAAAACGAGCTTAACATTAGTAAGGATAGAGTGGAGTTGCACGACCTAATAGAAGATGCCATAACGCATGTGCAACTTTTAATTGAGGATAGAAATGGAACGATTACGACGCATTTTGATGCCGAAAAATCATCGGTTTTAGCAAGCGAAATGCATTTTACCAATGTTATAGTAAACATACTGGATAATGCCATTAAGTATTCTCCAGATAAGTTAAAAATTGAAGTATATACAGAAAATATTGGAACCAATATTTTATTAAAAATAAAAGATTATGGCAGCGGCATGAGTAAAGCCGCCCTAAAACGTGTGTTCGAAAAGTTTTATAGAGAGCACACCGGAAACATACATAATGTTAAAGGCCACGGATTAGGCTTGGCATATGTAAAACGAATCGTTGATGACCATCAAGGTTATGTAACGGTTGAAAGTGAAAAAGGAAAAGGAAGCACATTTATAATTAAGCTACCTATAATAACATAAACATGGAAGAGCAAAAAAAGAGAATTTTATTAGTAGAGGACGACCCCAATTTCGGTACGGTTCTTAAGGATTATTTAATGATGAATGATTACGATGTGGTTCATGCTAAAAACGGTATGGAAGGCTTCGAAAAGTTTAAGAAAGACGATTTCGATTTGTGCATTCTCGACGTTATGATGCCGTATAAAGATGGCTTTACCTTAGCCAAGGAAATTCGCGAAAAAAACACCGATGTTCCTATAGTTTTCCTAACGGCAAAGGCTATGAAAGAAGACGTTTTAAAAGGCTATAAAGTTGGGGCAGACGATTATTTAAACAAACCTTTTGATAGCGAAGTGCTTTTAATGAAAATAAAAGCAATCATGCAACGTAAAGCCACCGAAACCATTTCTGACAGCAAACAATTTGAATTTAAAATTGGAAATTTCGACCTAAATTCTAAATTACGATTTTTGCGCTATAATGGCGGCGACCCCATTAAACTATCACCCAAAGAAAACGAATTGCTGCGTTTGTTGGCCCTACACGAAAACGATTTAATGCCACGGGAATTAGCACTTACCAAAATTTGGCGCGACGATAATTACTTTACCTCGCGTAGTATGGATGTTTATATTGCAAAACTGCGCAAGTATTTAAAGCTAGACGATAAGGTAGAAATACTAAACATTCACGGAGAAGGTTTTAGGTTGGTTGTGAATAATTAGATAATTAAAATTTTATTGATATAGAAAATCCAGCGTTTTGCTGGATTTTTTTTGTTTTAGGCCATAAAAACTGACCTAAAATAACCAGAATCATATTGTTAACAACTACCCTTTAAATAACTAAAAAACAATTCGTCAATAACTATTTTAATTTTGTAAATTTGCCTGCGTTTAAAAGCGCAACATGACAACTACAACAAAATACATATTCGTTACCGGTGGTGTTACATCATCTCTTGGAAAAGGCATAATTGCTGCATCTTTGGCTAAACTATTACAGGCACAAGGGTATAGAGTAGCCATTCAAAAATTAGACCCATACATTAATGTCGATCCTGGAACTTTAAATCCATACGAGCACGGAGAGTGTTACGTGACCGAAGATGGTGCAGAAACCGATTTGGATTTAGGACACTACGAGCGTTTTTTAAACATACCAACAAGTCAAGCCAATAATGTTACTACGGGCAGAATTTACCAAAGCGTAATTCAAAAAGAACGCAGAGGCGAATTTTTAGGAAAAACGGTACAGGTTGTTCCTCATATTACAGACGAGATAAAACACCGCGTACAGCTTTTAGGGAACTCTGGCGAATACGATATTGTAATTACGGAAATTGGTGGAACGGTCGGCGATATCGAATCCTTGCCATACATTGAAGCGGTGCGTCAATTACGATGGGATTTGGGTGAAGATAATGGTATTGTTATTCATTTAACCCTCGTACCATATTTATCCGCTGCGGGCGAGTTAAAAACCAAACCAACCCAACACAGTGTAAAAACGTTGATGGAAAGCGGTATACAAGCCGATATTTTAGTGTGCAGAACAGAGCACGATTTACCCGAAGATTTACGTCGTAAATTGGCATTATTCTGTAATGTGCGTGAAGAAGCCGTGATTCAATCTATTGATGCATCAACCATTTACGATGTACCAAATTTAATGCTGGAGCAAGGTTTGGATAAGGTAGTTCTTAAAAAATTAGCTTTAAAAAGCACAACGCCGAATATTACAAAATGGAATCAGTTTTTAGCACGCCATAAAAACCCTAAGTCCGAAATAACCATTGGGCTAATCGGTAAATATGTCGAGTTACAAGATTCGTATAAATCTATTTTAGAGGCTTTTATCCACGCGGGTGCTGAAAATGAAGTAAAAGTGAATATCGAATCGGTTCATTCCGAATACATCAATAGCGATAATGCCAAATTAAAACTATCGCATTTAGATGGTGTTTTGGTAGCGCCAGGTTTTGGCGAACGCGGTATTGAAGGTAAAATTGATGCCGTTAAGTATGTCCGCGAAAACAATATACCATTTTTTGGTATCTGTTTGGGTATGCAAATGGCGGTTATTGAATTTGCACGGCATGTTTTAAACATTGCAGATGCCGATTCTACCGAAATGAACGCTGCTACCAAAAACCCAGTTATCGATTTAATGGAAGAGCAGAAGAACATTACCGATAAAGGCGGTACCATGCGTTTAGGCGCATGGGCATGCGATTTAAAAATAGGCAGTAAAGTTAGGGATATTTACAAAGCTGAAACCATTAACGAGCGTCACAGACATCGTTACGAATTTAACAGCAACTATAAATCGCAAATCGAAGAAGCGGGTATGGTTGCCACGGGATTAAACCCAGAAACGGGCTTGGTGGAGATTGTTGAAATCCCGGAACATCCTTGGTTTGTGGGTGTGCAATATCACCCAGAATACAAAAGTACGGTGGCAAATCCGCACCCATTGTTCGTGGCCTTTGTTAAGGCAGCGCTAAACAATCACAAAAGAAAAAAGGGTGTCAGTATGGCACAAAGTTAAAATTGGATAGTTTATTGATTAGATAAATTTATAAAGACCTGACAGGTTAATTGAACCTCTCAGGTCTAAAATTTGATTACATGGAAGAAAAAAAAATAGACCTTAATTCGGTAATAGGTTTCGTGCTTATTTTTGGAATAATGATATTTTGGCTTTGGCAGAACCAACCAACACCAGAAGAGCTAGAAGCGCAGGAAAAAGCAAAACAGGAACAAATTGAAGCTGAAAAAAAGGCTAAAGAATCATTAGATGAAACCAAGGTAACAACTGCTGAAGATTTTGCAACACCAACGGTTTCAGATTCTTTAAAATTAATCAATCTACAGAATAAATTAGGAGCTTTTGCATATTCTGCAGCTAAAGTGTCTGATGGTGAAACTGTTGTTGAAAGCGATTTATTGGCTCTAAAATTTAGCAATAAAGGCGGTTATCTTTCGGAAGTTAAATTAAAGAATTTTGTAAATTTCGATTCGGTTCCCATCTATTTAATAAAAGACAATAATGCAGTTTTCAATATAAATTTCGGAACAACCGATAGTAGGATCTTAAATACCAAAGATTTATATTTTGAACCAACGGTTACCAAAAACGGTGATGTTACTGTGGTTTCAATGAAACTTAAAGTATCCGAATCTAAATTTTTAGAATACCGTTACGAGATTAAAGAAGGCGATTATATGATGGATTTCACCGTTCGTTCCCAAGGATTGAGTGATGTTATCAACAGTTCGCAAGCCGTGAATTTAGATTGGAATTTAAAAACCTATCGCCATGCGAAAAGTATTTCGTATGAAAATAGATATACTGAAGTTGTTTTTGAATATGAAGATGGAAAAGATGATTATTTAGGGCAACAGGAAAACACTGAAGATACCGCTGAAGATGTTACTTATGTAGCTTTTAAACAGCATTTCTTCACCTCGATATTATTAGCCGATTCGCCTTTTAAAACAGGTAAATTCACGTCTCAAAATTTAGTGCAGGATGAAGCGGTTGATACCGTTTATACCAAGGCTTTTTCTGCCTCATTACCTTTAGAACTTAGTGGTGGCGAATTAAATAAAAGTATGGATTGGTATTTTGGCCCGAGCGATTATAAAATATTACATAGCTATGGCAGAAATTTAGATGAAATTGTGCCATTGGGTTGGGGTATTTTTGGTTGGATTAACCGTTACCTATTTATTCCTTTATTCGCATTTTTAGGAAGCTTTTTACCTTACGGAATAGCGATTATTGTTATGACGATTTTAATCAAATTACTATTGTCGTTTGTACAATACAAGCAGTTTTTATCGCAAGCCAAACTGAAAATTCTAAAACCAGAATTGGATGCTATTCGCGAAAAGCATAAAAACAATAAGGTGAAGGCGCAGCAGGAAACCTTGGCACTGCAAACCAAAGCAGGAGCAAGCCCTATGGCTGGCTGTATGCCGGCACTAATACAATTACCGGTGTTTTATGCCTTGTTCCAATTTTTCCCGTCGGCATTCGATTTACGTCAAAAGAGTTTCCTTTGGGTAGAAGATTTATCGTCCTACGATACCATTGCAGAATTGCCATTTCACATTCCATTTTATGGCGATCATGTTAGTTTATTCCCCATATTGGCATCTGTAGCAATATTCTTTTATATGCGTTTAACCACAGGGCAAAATATGCAATCGCAGCCGCAGCAAGAAGGTATGCCGGATATGGCTAAAATGATGAAGTATATGATGTACTTTTCGCCAATAATGATGCTCTTTTTCTTTAATAATTACGCATCGGGCTTAAGTTTATATTACTTTATTTCTAACTTGATTAGTATCGGTATTATATTGGTAATTAAGAATTATATTCTTGACGAAGACAAAATACATGCTCAAATTCAGGAGAACAAAAAGAAGCCAAAAAAACAAGGTCGTTTTCAGAAAAAAATGGCTGAAATGATGGAGCAAGCCGAAAAGCAAAAACAAGCACAGCAGAAACGCAAATAATTAATTAGGTTGTATTATAAATCAACCTAGTGGGCGTTTAATGCCGTATTTGGGTTTTAAAAGTTAAGCTGCCAAAAGCCCACATCGAGCCATTGGTTAAATTTTAAACCAACCTCTTTAAAGTGGGCCACTTGTTTAAAACCGAATTTTTCGTGTAGCTGTACGCTGGCTTCGTTTGGTAGTGTTAATCCGCCCAAAACCACATGGTAGTTTTCTTGTTTTAATAGGCGAAGTAATTCAGTATAAAGTTCTGTTCCAATTTTTTTTCCGTGTGCGTCATGTTTAACGTACACTGTAGATTCAACCGTGTGGTTGTAAGCTGGTTTGGGTCGCCATTTGCTTCCGTAGGTATAACCTAAAATAACGTTGTTTTCTTCAAAAACCAAAAAAGGATATGTGTTGTTAATGGTCTTTGTTTTTTCAGTAAAAGCTTCAATGGATAAAGGTTCAATATCAAACGTTACAATGGTATTTAGTACAAAATAGTTGTAAATGTCTAATAAGGCTTGGGTATCTTTTATGTGAAAAGGTCTAATCAAAAAGCATTAAATTTACTGTTTAACAATAGCTCCGTCTTTATACAAGTTTGTTTGTAGAAGTGTTCCGTTTATATCATATTCATTAAGCTTTCCATTGCCGTTTACAAAACTTCCCTTATCCAAAGCATTGCCCTTTCCATCAAAACAATTTATTACCTCTTGAAGCCCTCCGTAATCGCCATACAATTCGGTTTTGTAAAGTTTTTTGTTGGTATGATAATATACCCATTCGCCAATTTTTTTGAGATATGAAAAACTTGAGGTTTGTCCTGCGCTAGAAATTTCCCCGCTAGGGTGGTAGTAGGTACAGTTAAAATCTGAAGTAGTTTTGTCTTTTATTATTTCGGATTCCATAGCTCCGTTTTCGTAATAACTAGATCGGGTTAAAAGAATGCCATAAGACATTTTTGCTTTCACTTTTAATTGTCCGTTTTCATAATAAAGCAAGTAATCTTCTTCTAATTTATCATCTTTATAAGCGGAATTTAATTTTACTTTTCCACTTTGATAATACTCATTTAAAACACCATGCTTTTTTCCGTTTTTATAGGTGGCGGTTTGCGCCAATTGCCCGTTTGAATAATAGCTGTTTAATGCGCCTTCAATGTTGCCGTTTATATAATTGCACTTGGCAAAAAGCTGTTTATTATTGTAATAGGCTACGTATTGGCCGTGAGCTTTACCGTTTTCGTTATAATTTACTTGACTTTCTAGATTGCCGTTTTTGTGATAAGATATAAATTCTCCAACTTTTTTTCCTTCGTTAAAATTGACTTTAGTCTTTAGCCTTCCATCTTCATGATAGGTTTTAAACAAGCCGTGGTATGTATCATCTCTATAATTTACCAATGCCGACAATTGACCACTTTCGTAGTATTCTTTTCCAGTTCCAGTCCTTTTTCCTTTGTAGCAATAATCAACAAATTTCAGCTTTCCGGAAGGGTAATAATACTTAATCTCGCCGGATAACAAACCATCTTTTTTTGCGCCTTCCATTTTTACGGAACCATCATCAAAATACTCTTTATATGAGGTTTGCGCCTGTACATGGCAATAAGTGCAAATAATAATTAAAAGGACTTTAAACTTCATAAATATTGTTTTAAATAATCACCAACCTTTTCGTTTTAACAAATTTTGAATATGCGCATAATGATGGTTACTGTGCCACGCATAAATGCCTATATTATTTTTTAAAATGACTTTGTTGTTGGTGTCCGGATGAATAAAGTATTTGTTTAAATCGTGATCCGATAAGGTTTTAAGCAAATAAACCAATTTAAAATGAATAGCCTTTAATAAATTAAGAGACATGGCTATGGGTGCTGTTTTAGAATCGTTAAGTGCAGCCCACCGATCTTCGAAGTAGGGTTTTATAACCGGGTTTTCTTCGGTTAAGGTCCATTTAAAACGGACATAACTATGAAGATGACTATCGGAGAGATGATGTACAACCTGCCTCACCGTCCAGCCATCAAGCCTATATGCCGTATCTAATTGCTGGTCAGATAGGTTTTCTACCAAGGTTTCCAAGCGGTTGGGAAAATGCTCTAAAATGGTAATCCAGTTTTCAATGTGTTTCTGTGAAATGACTTTCGGACTCTCAAACTGACCAATAGGATATTTTAGTTTTTGTAGTTCTTGTTCTCCCATGCAAACACAAATAATTAATGGTTAGGCAATTTCGATAACACCCTGTTTAATACAGTTTACGGCTTCAAATAAACTATTAAAATGTTTGATTTTTTTTGTATAGAATAACCTTTCTATCACAGCGCTTAATGTTCCTGATTTATTTTTTGATACCATGCAATAGGCTTTTAAGCTGTAATTGTGCTTAAAAAACTTTAACCAATCTAAAGCTACAACGGAATACGAATTAATACGATTGGAAATATAAATAACATCGGCACCATTTGTACCTAAAAAAGCAGATAGGTCGTCAACAATTAATTTGGCTTGTTTATCCCAAGTGATAATTTGTCCTTGGTTAATTTCTGAAACCACAAATCCGTCAAATATATAGATGTTGCCAAAAGAATATGAGAACTCTTTTATGACTTCCGAATATAAATAGGTTTCTTTTATACTAACCATTACCTAAATATATATTTACACCAATTCCGCAAGAAATTTAATCGATAAACAAATAGATAATTAGCCGTAATGTACCAAAAACAAAAAAACATCCTCAATGGATGTTTTTTTGAAACTTATTTATTGTAGTAAACTTTGTGTGGCCTAATATGGCTTACTATTATTTTACGTCCATCAACTCGACATCGAAAATTAAAGTGGCATCTGGTGGAATTACACCGCCTGCGCCTCGGCTTCCGTAGCCTAATTCACTTGGGATAACCAAACGTGCTTTATCGCCTACATTTAACAAACAAATGCCTTCGTCCCATCCTGGGATAACTTGACCAACACCAACAGGAAACTCAAGTGGTTGGTTGCGTTTGTATGAAGAATCGAATACCGTACCATCGGCCAATTGCCCTTTATAATGTACCGAAACGGTTTTACCTTTTTCGGCTTTGGTGCCTTTTCCTTCTTGAATGATTTGATAACGCAAACCACTATCTGTTTTATTGAAACCGGCTGCAATTTTATCTAATTCAGCATCAGCTAAGGCTTTAGCTTCTGCTAATCTTTTTTCCCTGGAGCCTTCAAAGGTTCTAAAGGCTTCCACAGCATTATAAGCTTCTGCATCGGCACCAACTCTAATAATCTCTAAGCTGTCAATTACATCACCTTGTGCAATGGCATCAACCACATCCTGTCCTTCTTCAACTTTTCCAAAAACAGTATGGTTGTTATCCAACCAAGGGGTTTCAACATGAGTAATAAAAAACTGACTGCCGTTAGTGCCTGGGCCCGCATTGGCCATAGATAACACGCCTGGGGCATCATGTTTTAAATCTGGGTGAAATTCATCATCAAATTTGTAGCCTGGGTTACCCGATCCCGATCCTTGTGGACAACCACCTTGAATCATAAAATCTGGAATTACCCGATGGAATTTTAAACCATCATAATAAGGCGTACCCTGTGGTTTTACCGAGTTTTCTAGGTTTCCTTCTGCCAAAGCAACAAAGTTACCTACGGTTCCTGGTGTTTTTTTGTACTCTAAAGCAACAAGTATTTCTCCTTTTGTTGTATTGAATTTTGCGTATAATCCGTCTTGCATGGTTCTAATTTTTAAGAAAGAGCAAAGATAGGGATGATTTACGAATTTAGATTTACGAATTCAGATTTTTTAATATGGAAAGAAAGCTAAAACCAATAACCTTAAACGTCGTGTTTATAGCGGAATATTGCCATGTTTGCGCTTAGGGCTATCTACCTTTTTATCTTCTAACATATTAAATGCTTTGATTAATTTGCGCCTCGTGTTTTTTGGCAGAATTACTTCATCAATAAAACCACGTTCTGCGGCACGATAAGGGTTTGCAAATTTTTCGGCATATTCGGCTTCTTTTTTAGCAAGTTTTTCTACGGGGTCATCGGCATTGGCTATTTCTTTTTTAAAGATGATTTCACTTGCGCCTTTTGCACCCATTACCGCAATTTCGGCACCTGGCCATGCGTAATTTAAATCTGCTCCAATATGTTTGGAATTCATTACATCGTAAGCACCGCCATAGGCTTTTCTGGTAATTACGGTTACTCGTGGCACGGTAGCTTCACTTAATGCATACAATAGTTTGGCACCATGCACAATAATACCATTCCACTCTTGGTCGGTGCCTGGTAAAAACCCGGGAACATCAACCAAAACAAGTAATGGAATATTAAAACAGTCGCAAAAACGTGTAAATCGTGCTGCCTTTTTAGAGCTATTTACATCTAAAACACCAGCTAAAAATTGTGGCTGATTAGCAACAATACCAATGCTTTTTCCGCCTAAGCGAGCGAAACCTACAATGATATTTTCGGCATAATCCTTATGAATTTCGTAAAAGGAATCCGTGTCAATAATTCCAGAAATTACCGCGTGCATGTCGTATGGTTTATTAGGGTTGTCCGGAACGATATCCGATAATACATCGCGAATTTCATTTTGGATTTCAATGTCTATTGTGTGTGGTGTTTCGGTATTGTTTTGAGGTAAATAACTTAAAAGATTTTTTATATCTTCCAAACATGCAATATCGTTTGCCGAGGTTTTATGGGCCACACCGGATTTTGAAGCATGGGTGTAAGCGCCGCCTAATTCTTCGCTTGTAACGGCTTCATTCGTTACCGTTTTTACAACATTGGGCCCGGTAACAAACATGTAACTTGTATTTTCCACCATCATCGTAAAATCGGTCATTGCCGGAGAATACACCGCGCCACCCGCACAGGGTCCCATAATGGCCGAAATTTGCGGAATTACCCCCGAGGCTTGTACGTTTCTATAAAAAATATCGGCATAACCACCTAAGGAGCGCACACCTTCTTGAATACGCGCTCCACCGGAGTCGTTAAGTCCGATTATTGGTGCACCAACTTTAAGGGCCAAATCCATAATTTTACAGATTTTTTCGGCATGTGTTTCGGATAAGGCGCCACCAAAAACCGTAAAGTCTTGGGCGTAAATATAAACCAATCGGCCATTAACAGTACCGTAGCCCGTGATAACACCATCGCCGTAATAGATTTGATTTTCCATACCAAAATCGGTAGTTCTGTGCGTTACCAAAGCTCCGATTTCTTCAAAGGAACCTTCGTCCATCAAATAGTTTACACGTTCTCTAGCCGTTAGTTTTTTTTTGGCGTGTTGCTTATCAATCCGTTTTTGTCCGCCGCCTAAATGTGCTAATTGTAGTTTCTCGTTTAATTTATCTATTTTGGTTTTCATATTTATGCAAGATTATTATAGTGGATTCCTGCCTTCACAGGAATGACAGTTAATGTTTAGTTGTTTGGTAAACGCAGTAGTTTTTGATCTGTCAAATATTGCTTTAAAGCTATTAATGCTGCAATTCTTGCTTCATTTTCTGTTTCAATTTTTAAAGTTTTTGGGGTGTAATGGTTTTTTACAAAATGCGTATCAAAATTTCCAGAGCGAAACGCGTCGTGTTCACACACATATTTTCCAAATGCCAAGGTGGTTTGCACGCCTTCAACATGATAATTTTCTATAGCGTGAATCATAAGCTGAATAGCGGCTTCGCGGGTTTTTCCATAGGTAATTAATTTAGCAAGCATGGGGTCATAATAAATGGGGATGTCCATGCCTTCTTCAAAACCATTATCAATACGAATGTTTGCACCCACAGGAAGCTTGTACGTTTCTAAAGTGCCCACACTTGGTAAAAAATCGTTTAAAGGGTCTTCGGCATAAACCCGTAATTCTAAGGCATGTCCTTTTATTTTTAAATCTTTTTGATTGATTTTAAGGGCTTCATCACGAGCCACACGGATTTGAAGTTCCACCAAATCGACGCCACAAATCAATTCGGTAACCGGATGTTCAACCTGTAACCTTGTATTCATTTCCAAGAAATAGAAATTATGGTTTTCGTCCAATAGAAACTCCACCGTTCCAGCGCCTAAATAATCACAGGATTTGGCGACTTTAATAGCAGCTTCCCCCATTTTTTCACGTAACTGTGGACTTAAAACAGACGAGGGTGCTTCTTCAATCACTTTTTGATGCCGCCGTTGGATACTGCATTCGCGCTCAAAAAAATGTAAAACATTACCATGGCTGTCGGCTACTATTTGAATTTCGATGTGGCGTGGCGAACCCACATATTTTTCTATAAAAACGGAACCATCGCCAAAAGCGGAAGTGGCTTCACTAATAGCGCGCTTCATTTGCGATTCCAAATCACTTTCTTTTTCAACCACACGCATACCTTTTCCGCCGCCACCGGCCGAGGCTTTTATCAATATTGGAAAACCTATGTTTTTGGCAATGGTTTTCGCTTTTTCAACATCGGTAATGGCTTCATCAATTCCGGGAACCATGGGAATATTGTACTGCTTTACAGCTTCTTTGGCTGCCAATTTACTGCCCATAATTTTGATGGCTTTAGATTTTGGCCCAATAAAAATGATGTTGTTTGTTTCGCACAATTCGGCAAAATCGGCATTTTCACTTAAAAATCCATATCCGGGATGAATGGCATCTACCTTAAGTTGTTTGGCGACATCTATAATTTTATCACCGCGTAAATACGATTGATTTGATGGCGATTCACCAATACAAACGGCTTGGTCTGCAAATTTTACATGGGGTGCATTTCTATCGGCCGTGGAAAAAACAGCGACCGTTTTTAGTCCCATGTTTTGAGCTGTTTTCATCACTCTAATGGCAATTTCACCGCGGTTCGCTACTAGTATTTTTTTCATTTCTTTTTCTAACCCTCAACAATTGAGAGGGATTTTTTTCGCCACGAATTCACGAATGTTTTCTTAAAAAGTTTATTGATTATAAAAAATTCGTGTATTCGTGGTTGTTTTTCATTTATTCAAACTCAATTAACAACTGGTTTTTTTCTACGGCATCACCTTTTGTTACCGAAATAGATTTAATAATCCCGTCTCTTGGCGAGGTTATAATGTTTTCCATTTTCATCGCTTCAAGAATAAGCAAGGTGTCGTTTTCTTTAACCTCTTGATTTGCTTCAACTTGTATTTCTAAAATTAATCCGGGCATGGGCGCTTTTATGGAATCGACATGTTTTGTTGAACCTATGGTAAAACCCATTTCTTTAATTAATGCATCTAAGTTGTTGAAAATGTTTATGTTATACGTATTGTTGTTAACTTTTACTTGATATGTTTTGTTGTTGAAATTTGATTCTTCAATCTCGACATGGTATGATTTATGGTGATGAAGCACATGAAACTCAGCGTCTGAAACTTGAATGGCATCAAGATTTAAAATGGCTTCTTCGTCAATTTCAAATTCGAAGGTATTATTAACGTTGGTTTTGAAGGTTTGACTCATAGTTTACAATTTGATTCGTTGTAAATATAAGCAATATTATAAGCCCCTTTATTTTTTTAGAAGCTGAATTTAGGTGAAAGAAACTTAGGCAATCGTCTGTAAAATCTTTTGCAAAACAGTTTCGTAATACGGTTTGTTTGAAGCCACAAAGTGATTGTTTTTCGTATTAATATTGTCAATATGATTTTTAAAATCATGAGGAGAAACCAGTTTTAAAGCTTCAACCTCATCCGGTTGTGGTATTAATTCGTCCACTGAAACATTTAATTCGCTGATGAATGTGTGATGGAATTCGTTGTCTACAATGCCATTTTCATAAGATTGAAAACACTCAAAAACGCCAATTTTATGCAAATCGCTTTCGTGGACTTTTAATCCGATTTCTTCCTTGGTTTCCCTTATGGCAGCTTGTTTTATGGTTTCGCCCGCATCAACATGTCCGGCAACAGAAACATCCCAAAGCAATGGGCAAATTAGTTTTTTTGCCGAACGTTGCGATAATAAAATTTCGCCATCGTTTGTGTAAAACCAAACGTGTGCCGTATTGTGGTAATAGCCTTTTTGGTGGATGACGGATTTTAAGGCAGATTTGCCCGTTGGCTTTCCGTTGGCATTTAATATATCAATGTATTCGTCCATTATATTTTTTATTGAAAACTAATCATTTTAATGGGAACGATAAGTTGCGTTAGGGATTGATGCGGCATCCTTTTTTTTGAAAGCTAAAACCATACTTAGCTTAGAACTAAAATTTAAAAGATAGCCACGTCGCTTGCTCCTCGCTATGACGTAAAAAAAGATATAGCGGAAAGCCCGACCCCTTTTTTGGGGTAACGCCCAAATTATAATTAAAAAGCACCACGTTTTAATGGTGCTTTCTGTGTTTTTTTATTTAAAATACGAAAACGTTTCCCCGTCTTTTATATTAAGCAGCGTTTCGTAAATGAGTTTAATCACGTTTTCCACATCGTCTCTATGCACCATTTCTACCGTGGTGTGCATGTAACGTAGCGGTAAGGATATTAACGCCGAAGCAACGCCACCATTGCTATAAGCAAAAGCATCGGTATCGGTTCCTGTGGCTCTTGATAGTGCCGAACGCTGAAAAGGTATTTTTTTGGCCTCTGCCGTATCGGTAATTAAATCGCGCAGTTTTTGCTGTACCGCGGGTGCATAAGCAACCACAGGGCCTTTACCCAATTCCAGATGGCCTTCTTTTTTCTTTTCAATCATTGGGGTAGTGGTATCGTGCGTTACATCGGTAACAATGGCCACATGGGGTTTTATGGTGTGGGTAATCATTTCTGCCCCGCGCAAACCAATTTCTTCTTGCACGGAATTGGTTATGTACAATCCAAAAGGCAGTTCCTTTTTATTCTCTTTAAGTAATCGTGCTACTTCGGCAATCATAAAACCACCCATACGGTTATCTAAGGCGCGACACACAAAATTGTCTTTGTTTAAAATATGAAATTCGTCTGGATAAGTAATTACACAACCCACGTGCACACCCAGTTTTTCAACATCCTCCTTGGTTTTACAACCACAATCAATAAAAATATTATCGGGTTTTGGCGCCTCTTCTTTAGCTTTGTTGCGCGTATGGATGGCCGGCCAACCAAAAACACCTTTTACAATGCCCTTTTTTGTGTGGATATTTACAATTTTACTCGGTGCAATTTGGTGGTCGCTACCACCGTTTCTAATCACATAAATTAAGCCGTTATCAGAAATATAATTAACGTACCACGAAATTTCGTCGGCATGCCCCTCAATCACCACTTTGTATTTCGCCTTGGGGTTAATTACACCAACCGCAGTGCCGTAAGTATCGGTAATAAACTCATCCACATAAGGTTTAAGGTAATCCATCCACAATTTTTGCCCTGTCCATTCGTAGCCCGTTGGGGCGGCGTTGTTTAAATATTTTTCTAAAAAGTCTATCGATTTTTTATTAAGAATGTTCTTTTTTGCCATGTTTTAAAATTTTCAACTAAAATAATAATATAAAATGTAAATGATTAATTAAAACAGCCTCTTATTACGAAATGTTTTTGGGCGTTACGCTCCCGATAGTTATCGGGAGCGTCGGGCTTTACGTTGCAAGTCCTCGCGCCAAAAAAGGCGCTGTGGGCTTTCCTCTGCAATCCCTAACGCAAATATTTGCTGGCTTAGGTTTTAATCCAATACGCTGGTTTGTTTTTTGGAAGGTTTTGTTTGTAAATGAGCTTAAAGTGTCTGGTTTTTTAACTTAGGTCTTGTTGTAACACGTTTTTATTTATTCAATTACTTTCTTTGTTCTTTCTCTGATTAACATAAAAGTCAGAATAATAATAATTCCTATTCCGACTATCAATAATCCATATTTCAATAATCCTGTCAGAAAAAATGTAGGAAATCCGTCATAACGAAACTTACTCATTTTTTCCACAATATTTGGAATAACGTTGGAATTCTCCAAAAAGAAATAGCTTACAATACATATTAAACCAATAATATATAGTCTCACAATTTTTAAATTCTTTTTGCTCATCTACAACTATTCTTTTTCTTTTATGAATTTCAAAAGGTCAATTAAATGTTGTTCCGAATGAGTTCTCATAGAAAACTCAAATTCCCATAGAGCATTCACTCCGCTTGTGTTGTCCATTTTCCATTTAACAACCAACATATCTTTTATAATATCAGTCAGGTCATCCAATGCGCCTCCAATTCCGATTTCTACATTTGGTTCCATTTTGTTTAAGTCCAAAACCATAGAGTACCAGTCGAAATCTGGAAAGTTAGATTTTACATTTGTCTTTATTTCGTTGTAATCAAAGTCAGGTTCTTCTTCATAATCCTTTTCGTCAAATTTAAATTCCACCTTTAGAAATTCCGAGTAAATTCCGACCAACAGTTTTTTTAGGACATCAGTTTTGTTCGTCAGTTCTACTTTAGGATTTGTTCCGAATTCCGTTATTTGGTCTATTAATATTCTTAATTCACTCAATTTTGATGGTTTGGAGAAATGTGTTATAACGGTTAGTATATGGCAAGTAGGGCAGTAGAAAGTGATAAACTTTCAAGTTTGCACTGAGTCACATTTTTACATTTTGTTTTTAATTTATTCATCTTAAAAGCCAAATTAAAAATTTGGCGGTGTTTGTAAATATCACTGAACTTTCATAAACCACCAAACGCCCTATTTGCTATATACCGCGTTGGCATTAGTTATTTTTTTCATTGTTAAATCGCCTGATTTTTCGTCAATCTCAAATGTGATTTGTCTTTTACCGTATTCATCTGGCTCTTTTTCTTTAGTCCGATATTTGTAGTCAACAATTATTTCATTGTTCTTTATTGTTTTTACAAAAGATTCAGCACAGCAGTAATTGAGCAATGATTCGATGTTTTGTTTTTGCCACAAGCCTTGTCTTTCGATAAATTGGTTGTCAATATCGTAAGTGACGATTTTATTGGTTTTGTTGTTTCTTAAAATAATTCTGTCTGAACCGTGCCAAGCTCCTGTTTTTAATATCAGCCAATCATTTAATTGCCGTATCTGCTCGTCTTTATTCCATTCCCGACCATAATATCCGCCATTACTAAAATCTATTGTATCTCCTTTTTGATTAATGTATTTGTAGTCAATATTAAATTGCCAAGAATGATGGTCAGCATTGTAGACTGATTCGCAAATTAGTTTGCCACCAATTTCTTGGTTAATTATTTCGGTTTCATATTCTGGACCAAAGCCAAAACCACTCATTGCTGAATCAATGCCAATATAGACCATTGTTGCTGTTGTCAAGACAAATATTGTTAGACCTATCTTTTTTTGGGTATCTCCTTTTTTCCTTAGGTGTCGATAAAGTAAATAAGTCAAACCAGACGGTATTGATAGAATTACTAAAACAAGAAGTAAAAACAATATTATCATCAGTATTTCCAAGTGTTCTTTTTAATTAATGCCAACGGTCTTGTATATGGCTCGTAGCGTGCAAATTAGCGATTATTTTCGGTTTAGCCACAAGCCAGATTTTTAAATTTACTACTTATTTTTTTATGGAAAGTTGTCAAATTTAAAAATTTGGCGACTTTCCAAATATGCCTTAACTTCGATTAAGCAACTGCCCAGCTATGAGCTATATACGTTGTTGCCCACAGTTATTTATTCAACGACATCCCACAATTCATAGGAAGTCCAACGTATTTCTCCTTTTTTCATTATCTCAATTTTATCTTCCTCAATCTTTTGATAATCTCCATCAATTTTGTCCCAAACATCATATTTCAAAATGATAATTCCTTTTCGGTCGCAACTCTTTTTGAGTTTAACCTGAACCTCTAATTTTTCTTTATTCAGTCCGACTATAATTCCAGTTGCGTAACACTTGTCATCCATCCACTTTTTCTCCTGCTTTTTAGATACGAAATCATAGTCGTATGAGAATTCTACTTTATCGCCAATCTTAAATTCGCTAAATTCCTCTTTTTGTCTGTCTTTTTGCTTTTTCTCGGATTCAGCCCAATAGTCTTGATAATATTTAATTTGATTTTCTAATTCTATAGGCTTTTCGTTCAGTTTTCTATGCAATGAAGTCAGAATTATACTTGACATATCATCTGGATGATGAATTCCTAAATCTCTAAAGTATTTTGATATATCTGAAGTTCCAGCCCACAGTTTCCAATTATTTCTAATAGACATTCCAGTTCCAAAGTGCAATTCGGTTGTTGCAGTATTCTCGTCTTTGTTTTTAAAATTATCTAAATCTTCTTTTGGCCATTTACACTCAAAAAAGGTAATAGCATCGTTCAAGTCAATAGGAATGTATTTGTCTGTATATTTTTCACAGTTAGTTTGAGCATTACCGAGAATGGGAAAGGTCAGAAATAAGACAAGCAATATTTTATTCATAATTCGGTTGTTTCTCTAAAATTAGACTCACAATTTAATGTTCCAAAGTCTGATTGAGTAAACATTTCTTTTCAATTAGGGAATGGTTGGTTTTAATTGTGGGCAACAATCATATATAATCAATATTAACTATATACCTATTATGTGTACTATTATAGTTTTAAGTTTTCGTACACGAATTTAGAAATTTTTTCTGACAAACTCAAGCTTTTTATAATTTCAAATCTAAGCCATACGGTTTTAAGAAATTCAGTATTTTTGGCATAATAAATGCCCCATGTTTTACAAATGAATTTTTTAAAATACATATGCTTCTTTTTTCCGCTTTTGGCTTTAGCGCAAATCAGTGATACCGTGCCAGATTCAACTGCGGTAAAGTACCTGATTATCAAAGGCGATTCCATACCACGAACAGCCATTGATTTAGACGAGGTGATGCTGTTGCACGAGCTTAAATTTGATGGTAAAGAAGACCGTATTCGCTATTTAATTTTACGCCGGAAAACCCTAAAAGTATATCCGTATGCCAAAATGGCTGCCGAACGTTTGGATTCTATGAATAAACGATTGGCAAGTATTGAAAAGAAACGCCATAAACGACGGTATGCCAAACGTGTTCAAAAATATATTGAGGGTGAATTTTCAGAAGAATTAAAAAAGTTAACGCGTACCGAAGGACAAATATTGGTAAAATTAATTCACCGGCAAACGGGTGAAACAGCCTTTAATTTGGTTAAGGAATTGCGCAACGGTTGGCGGGCGTTTTGGTATAATACCACGGCGAGTATGTTCGATATTTCATTAAAGCGCGAGTTCGATCCGCTAAACGTAAAAGAAGATTATTTAATTGAAGATATTTTACAGCGCAATTTTCAAAGCGGCCGTTTAGAACGGCAAAAATCGGCGACGAAACACGATTTTTACGACTTAACCAATAAATGGCTAAAACCAACTGCAAACAAGCAATAATTTATGCGAATACAAAGCCCTTTTGAAGAAAAGCTAAACAGCATTACCCACGGCATTGGTGCTTTATTTGGCATTGCGGCACTGGTATTGCTTATTGTTTTTAATACCGAAAAAACAGATTGGAGCTTGTTTAGCGTTATTGTTTACGGGATTTCCATTATTGTATTGTTTTTGGCATCAACCTTTTATCATGCGGTAAAAGGGGAGAAACGCAAGCATTATTTCAGGATTGTAGACCACATAAGTATTTACATTTTAATAGCCGGAACCTACACACCGGTGTGTTTAATTGCCCTTGAAGGCAGTTTAGGTTGGCCACTATTTTGGGCCGTTTGGATTATTGCCGCTTTTGGGGTGGTTTTAAAACTGTTTTTTACAGGACGTTTCGAGGTGTTTTCCACACTTTTGTATTTAGTAATGGGTTGGCTTATCGTTTTTGATTTCAACAACCTTTCCACCGCTATTGGAACCGACGGTATTTTGTTTCTTTTTGCTGGCGGTTTATCGTATACGGTGGGCATTGTTTTTTATGCCATTCAAAAAATACCCTTCAATCATGTGATTTGGCATTTGTATGTTTTGGCAGGGGCCATTTGTCATTTTTTTATGATTTTCTTTTATGTGATTTAATTGTTGAATTCGATGGCGAGAAGGGAATGTGTTTTAATAACGATCTGTTTTAATGAAGATTACAATTATTAAGAGTTATTGGGTTATTTCATTTTATGCCGAAATAATAAATAACCAAATAACTGGTTGTAGCTGAGATGTAGTAAGTTTGGTTTTAGTAGATAAATAAAAATAGTCCTGAAAAACTAATCTCGTTTAATCAATTTAAAGGAACGCTCTTTTTCGTTCTGCGTGATTTTCGGGACTTATATACCTGTTTACACCGTTTTCGGACTTTCCGAAAATCTGTTTTAATTTAATGAAGATAACGAAATGAAATGTAAATTAATAGATGTAAATGTAAGAAATAGCATAAAATATCGACGAAATGCATACGAATATTGATAAAAACACGTTATTATGTTAAAATATTTTGTAAATTATATCCATTACATATATATTCGTCGTATAAATAAAAAAAGGGGCTCCTATGAAACCCCTATTAAAAACAGCCTTCACACCGTTTTTTTACAAATGCTCTACTCTACTGGAACCCAAAAAGCAAAACACTTTGCTTTAATTGGATATATTCTCTGACCATCTTTTACGATGAATCTTCTGAATATCAGCTTATGTAGAACACCATCTATCAACTTAGTATTCATGTTACATGAATTTAATGGCAGACAGATTAAAGCATAAGATTTATGCCTGCATTCAATCTAAGCCACTACCACACTTTGTGGTAATTAAAAGCCCCGTCATAGGAACAGGGCTTTGTTTTGTTAATGAGTTTTTTTTGTAAATAATGACAAGTACAGAAACAAACGTACAGACCTCATAACAAATTACTCATGTAACTATTTTTACTAAGTTGATACCGCAAAGATATAAAAATTTAATTTATATCTATTTCAAAGAACCAGTAGCTTTCATTAATAACGTCTCTACGGTATTATTAAAACTCCTGTTTTCACTTTTAGACAATTCGTTAATTGTCTTTAAAAGACTTGGATTGAGGCGAATTGTCTTAACTTTTTGTTTACCATTCATAATCCAAATGTTTTTTAATTAATAGCACAAGGCTAAAATAAATAATTTCATTTGTAATCACAATGCATACTTATGAACATTGTTAGCAAGTTTTTAACAAAGCTTATTCGTAATAAAATTAAAAATTAGTTCTTTTTTACACTAAATATTTGCTTATTGTGTAAATAACTACTATATTTGAATATATAAATAACCAACCATGTTTAACAAAGAAGTAAAATCAATATTAGACTTAATTAAAGCGTTCCCAACGGAACAGTCTTGCATAGACCATTTAGAGTTATTACGTTGGAACGGAAACGTTGTAAGTCCTTTTGATGCTACTTCTAAAGTATATAACTGTAAAGGAAATAAATATAAATGTAAAAATACAGGAAAATACTTCAACGTTAAAACTAACACTATTTTTGACAATACTAAAATGGAATTACAAAAGTGGTTTATGGCTATATGGTTGGTTACTTCGCATAAAAAAGGAATTTCAAGCTTACAGTTAGGACGTGATTTAGGTATTACTCAAAAATCAGCGTGGTTTATGTTGCAACGTATTAGAAACTGTTTCGGATTGAATGAAGACAATAACGAGAAGTTACAAGGCGAAATTGAAATTGACGAAACTTACGTAGGTGGTAAAAATGGAAACAGAAGCGCAAAGATTAGAGCCGACAAATCAGAAGCAACAAAAGAACATTATAAAAAATCTGCTGTTTTAGGCATGGTTCAAAGAGGTGGCGATGTTAGAGCAATGCACGTTAAAAATGCTACTGAATTATCTTTATTACCACCGATAGTAAATAACATTTCTTATGATGCCACTATTTATTCAGATGAATTAAAGGCTTATAAAAAATTAGAACGTGTTTACGACCATAAAACAGTTAAGCACGGTAGAGGGGAATATGTAAGAGGTCGTGTATCTACAAACTCAATAGAAAGCTTCTGGGCTTTGTTGAAACGTGGTATTTACGGTATATATCATTTTACCTCTAAAAAACATTTACAGTTTTACGTTGATGAATTTGTATTTAGATATAATACTCGTAAGAATACAACAGAAAGTGAGAGATTTAATTTACTTTTGAATAACATTGAAAACAGGATAACATATAAAGATTTGATAAATGGCTAAAAATAACATCCCAGAGGTAAAATATAAAGGACAAATTGAGATAGGAGAGTTCTCAATATCATGTGCTGTTTTGGATAATGGAGAAAGAATACTGGTTGATAGAAGTTTAGCCAGCGCTTTAGGTGTAAAAGGAAGTGGCGCTTATTGGCAGAAGAAAAAAGAGCAAAAAGGCGCTATGCTTCCAGAGTATGTTTCCGCAAACTATTTAACACCTTTTATTAGTGAGGAAGTTCGCGAAAAGCTTTCAAAACCAATTGTTTACAAGGATTCTGATGGTAAATTGAACGAAGGTGTTTCTGCTACTGCTTTAGTGGATATTTGCGATATTTGGCAACAAGCGGACAAAAAAGGCGCTTTAGATAATAGGTCTAATGCAAAGATAGCAGCACACAATGCTTATGTGATTTTTAAGGGATTTGCTAATGTTGGTATTACGGCTTTAGTTGATGAAGCTACCGGATATCAATATGACCGAGAGAAAGATGAATTACAAAAAATATTAAAACAATATATTAGTGAGGAACTTTTACCTTGGCAAAAAAGGTTTCCCGACATATTTTACAAAGAGTTGTTTAGGCTTAACGGTTGGAATTTTACGGTTAACGGAATTAAAAAGCGCCCTGGCGTTATAGGAACTTGGACTAAAAAACTAATATATGAGGAACTGCCTAAAGGAGTGTTAGATGAATTAGAATCAAATGTGCCTAAAAGTGAAAGTGGCAACAAAACAGCAAGATTGCATCAGTTGCTTACAGATGATATAGGAAACCCTCATTTAACAGCACAAATAAATCAGATAGTTACCCTTTTTCAGTTGTCTGACGATATGGCTCACATGTGGAGCCAATTTGAGAAGCTAAAACATAGACAGAGCGGACAATTAGAACTTCCGTTTAGCTTTGATGATAAAGGACACACAATAGAACCAATAGAGGAAAACAATTTATCTGATTTCAACCAAAAATTAGTACAGGGATTGAATTACAACCCTAAAGACGAAAAATAATAACGTTCTTTTACATGGTAAGAACCTAATTAGACTTTACAAGTCGGCAAGACGCTCAATCTTGGATTACTGCTGAATTAGTGGCGGTCGATAGAGAGGATTAGACAACTTACATACTTCAAAAAAAACAATATTTTCAACGTGCGAAACTCAACTTTACTTTCTGGTGTAAACTTATATATAGTTCCCTGATTTTCAGAATATATATTCCTATTGAAAGTGTATTTCCTTGCAAGGGCAATTCGTAAGTGTCGTTGCCTTCGCTCATGTTAAACGTGTTACTGATAATGGTTCTTCCTAAAATATCGTATAATGCATAGTTTACCGGCGCGCTTTCATCTAAAGAAACCATACGTAAAGTCACATTGTTTATAAACGGATTTGGGTATGCCATCGCATTAAAAACATCGGCTTCCTCAATCACTAAAAACGGATCGGTTATCGACATTTTCAACTCGCTAAATCCGTAACAATCGCCGCCAAAATTTGAGGTTGGTGTAATTAATACATAGCGTGCTTTGGTGGCGTTAAAATCGGGGCCTTCGGCACCTTCGTAAGTCGATAAACCCGAAGCTTGTTCTAAGTTAAATGCGCCTAAGTTGGTCCACGTAACCCCATCTAAAGAATAATCAACATTAAAGTCATTGATGCCATAATTTAGGTTTTTGGGTTCGTTGGCATTCCATAGTTTGGTTTCATTCAACACATAATCATAGCCCAAATCGTACATAATCCAGTGGGTTTCGCCGTAAGATGCAATGGGGTTTGGAGATTTTTCGCAAGACACCCAGCCATCAAACCAATTGGTGCTATGGCGGTCTGGGTAGCATTGGGCGCTAATACACGGCGTGCTCAAAAACGCAAAAATCAATATGTATAAATGGCCTTTTTTCATCATGTCATATTCATAAAACCTAATGGCGGAACACCGGAGTTTGTATCGTAAAAATTTGAAATGTTCGGGAGAATAGTACTTAATTCTGATGCGGATACACCAAACCAAAGTGCCAATTCTGCCATATATAAATCGGCTGCCGTGGTGGGAATCATCACACCGTCTTGAAAATCAGCATCGCTGTTTAAGGCCAAAACCGGATAATCGCCATAGATTTCCTTTCCGTTTACGGCGCCACCCATCATAAAAGCATTGCCGCCCCAAGCGTGGTCGGTGCCATTTCCGTTTGATGTTAGGGTTCGTGCAAAATCCGAAACGCTAAAGGTTGTAACGCAATCGTTCGTGTTTAATTCGGTCATTAAATCGCTAAAATATTTTAAAGCTTCATTCACTTGCGCTAATTTACCCGCTTGATTTATAAGGAGCTCATCATGATGGTCCCAACCCCCGAGCTGCACAAAAAATATCTGTCTGGAAAACCCTAAAGTATCTCTGGACGCAATGGTTTTTGCAACCATTCTGAGTTGTCTTGCCAAATTATTGTATTCGGGAAGCGGCGTGTTAAAATCCAAAACGCCATCAATGGCCGATTGAAATTCTAAATTCGCCTCGTTTGAAGATTTGATGGTATTTTTATAGGTGTTTTTAAGAATATCTTGATAATCTCTTTCCAACATGGAGTTTAAAGCTTCGGTACGTAATGTGTTAAAAAGATTGGTGTCGCCATAACCATTAATGCCAACGCTACCTTGATTGCTAATGGCGTAGGGAATAATTTGGTCTCCGCGCTGAAAAATGTTACTGCCCCTAAGGGAAATATTCATGGAAATATTCTGGTTGGAATTCATGGACTGAACAAGGTCTGCAATTTTTCCGCCCCAACCAATATTGGTTCTTTCGTGTGGTCTTCCCGTTTGCCATTGCTGTATTTGATCGGCATGCGAAAATAAACCAAGTGGTGTTTTAACCACATTATTCTGTATATCGGTTTTTGTTGAAGGCTCAATAAGCGTGCCCACATTTGAAAGAAAAGCCAAATTACCGTTTTCAAATAGTTGCCGCATATCGGGCATTGACGGATGCACTCCAAAAACCCTTCCATCAGAAGTATTGGGATTTATCTGTAAAATATCGTTTTGCGGTATGGCTAAATTGGAGCGTGTTGTGGCATATTCGTTATATTCATTAGTGCCTTTTGGCATCAACATATTAAAAGAATCGTTGCCGCCACCAAGCATTAAACACACCAAGGCTTTGTAATCACCGCCCATATTGGTGATTAGAGACGAATTATCCATAGCTGAAGCAGCCATAGCTTTAAGGTTGATTAAAGATGAAAACAAGGTTGTATAACCCAGTGCAGCACAGGAATCGCCAAGGAATTTTCGTCTGGAAATATTATGTTTTTCTTTGCTCATTGGTTTTATTTAAGAATCGCATAGTCTGGGCTTATCAAAATAAGATAGAGTGCCATTTTTACTCTATAAAATTCATAGTCAAAATCGCCACCAAAATTTTCAATGCCATCAACAGCTTCGGTTATCACGCGTTTGGTTTCATCTGATAATTGACCGTGTGTGAATAGTTTATCTAATTGATTTACCAAAACCTCGCTGTCTTTTGCAAAATATTTTAAAACTTCAAAATCTAAAGGTGTGTCTTCAATATCTAAATCCCAAGTGTTTAAAACGGAATAATATTGCGGATATGTCCATAAATCAACTTCATTTATAAAAGCGATACTTGATGCAGAGTTATGGATTTCAAATTCGGGGCCAACAAGATTTGCTGCGGTAAATTCGGCATTGGGCACATATTCCGGTAAATAAAAATTAAATACATGTGGTGCCGCTAACGGGGATTGCCCTGTGGCTTGATAAAAATTGTAGCCCACATTCCAATTTAATCCGCTTTTATTGTCCAAATCAATTTGTCTCGTAATGTTAAAATAGCGCACCATGGGTTCGATTAATTTTCCGCTTGACGGATTATCAATCCAACTACAACTTCTGGCTTCTTCATCCAATAAAATGGCTTTTATTACCGCTTTCATATCGCCCCTAACACCTTTTGTGTTGTTAAAAGCAGCGCTAACTCGAGATATATAAGCGGGCGATGGATTGGATTTTACCATTTGCTGAATTAAACGTATGGCTATAAACGGCGCTGTGTTTTGATGGTTGAACAGATTGTCGATAGCATCTTCAATGTCTTGCATTCCAGATTGCCCACTGGGAATGACTAAGCCATTCAATAATTTTTTTTCTCCCGGTTGATGCCATTCATCGTACATTGCCATGGGGACATCTTTTTTCGCTAAATATTGATTTACTCCAAATCTTGGTACAACACCCCAAGGGTTTTCGTTAACCGCTGCGGCGCCAAGCCCCGTAAATACTTTGGCAAATTCTTTTATATCGTTGTTATCGTAAGTGGGCACTCTGTTGCCTTCGCCATCTAAAACATAGCTCCCGTCTTGGTTGAGTTCGTACAAACCAATGGAAAACAGCTGCATAACTTCCCTAGCAAAATTCTCGTCCGGATGTATGTTTTCATCAGGGAAACTTCTTGGGTTGTTATAATGACTTAAGTAAATCCCCATCATGGGATGCAAGGTTATATCTCTTAAAAGGTCTCTAAAATTTCCGAAGGCATTATCTTTTAAAACATCATAAAAATCGCCCAACCCAACACCGTAATCACCGAGGCTTGAGTTTCTTGAAATCACCATAATTTCGCTTAACGCCAGTGCTACTTTTTGGCGGAGTAAATCCTCATTACCAATATTACTTTGCCACCAAGCGTATTGAAAATGTGGCCAATACGGACCAAAATAATCATCAGCATTACCGCCATTTGCCACAAAAATTGAAAGGGCCTCATCGTAAACATTTTGAGTAAGCTCGCCCATGGATGGTGAATTAAAACTGAATTGGGCATCAATCCAATCTTCAAAAGAGTTTTCGGCAACGGCTTTTATGTAGTTTAAATCGGCACCAAAAGAGGCTTGTGCCAAAAACCGTGAAGTTTCCAATAAACGCGCATCCAAACCCCGGCCGTTTATCGTGTTTTCTGGGTGGGCGGTTTCTATCCAGCCCGCTCTGTTTTGCTGATTGCTGGAAGTTACCCTTATGCCATTGCTATGTCCTGCACCTAAATAATCTCTGTATTCCTGCGAAAAAATGCAAATAGGAAGACTTACAAATAAGAAGAGTATTAGTTTTTTCATAAGGCAATTTATAGCGTTGCTTAGTAAAAAAGGAAACTGGATTTGGTATCTAAGCCATCAAATATAACTAAAAATCAGATGAATAGCTATATTTTTCGATGAACTACAATTTTGATTTTTCGCCAACTAACTTTTATTCATTAATTATTATTTTATTTGACTAATGAATTTTAAGATGTAATATGATAAAGATTACTGTAGCCAATAAACAATCCGATTATGTTTTATTGGAAAACTTAGCCGATACCATTTGGCGCGAACATTATATTCCCATTGTTGGGAAGCCGCAGATTGATTATATGCTCGATAAGTTTCAATCGGCCAAAGCCATACAAAATCAAATTGAAAACGAAGGTTTTGAATATTTTATCATGCATTTTGATAAAAAACCAGCGGGTTACCTTGGCATTAAAAAGGAAAGGGACTATCTGTTTTTAAGCAAAATTTATGTGTTGCGTTCCCATAGAGGAAAAAAAATAGGAAAAGCGGCCATGTTGAAAGCTGAGGAAAAAGCAAAGGCATATCAGTTAAAAGCCATTAGACTTGGGGTAAATATTAACAATACAAACTCCATTAAAGCCTATGAAAAATTGGGATTTGAAAAGATACACACTTTTGTAACCGATATTGGAAATGGTTTTGTTATGGACGATTTTATTATGGAGAAAAGGGTTTAAATTGTAGCCATCATTACGAGGAGCAAAGCGACGTGGTAATCTTTTTAAATTGAATTCGAACTAAAATTAAACAGGTAGCTTTACCTACGTTCACAATAACGATTATCCATCAATAACATCTTTATATTCCTCAAAAAAAGCTTCAAACAAAGTCATTTTTTCATTGAAGAATTCCATCACATCGCGCCACGAGTTTTTATTATGTATCGATACTTTCTGTTCCAACGGCACATAAATTCTAGAGATTTCTTTATGATTTTCTAAGAGGTATGCTTCCTCAAAAATAGCTTCCGGCAAATAATCATCTTTTAAAATCGATTTTAAAGCCAATAGTTTTTCCCAATATTTTATGCGGTGTTCTAAATCATCTTCAACATCCAAAGCCACCAAAGCAGATTTGGTATCAAAATAAAATTTAAATGAGAATCCTTTTAATTTGGTGTTGTATAATATCCACTTCCGTGGAAACGATTTCCCGAAACTCGTCCAGAATTCTTGTCGTAATAATCGTGATTCTTCTTTTGAAAACATTTAAAATATTACCTTTTTTTATTCCCTTGAAGAAGGGAATCAGTTTATTAGTCATTCCTGCCAAGGCAGGAATCCACTTTACACAAATTAAGTTTAAATTGATGAGATTCCTGCTTTCGCAGGACATGGTAAATTATATTAAATAAGCCACACCAATACCCAAAATAATGGCAATAAATTTCGATAAATTAAACTTATGGCCTTCACCACTTTCAAACAAAATAGTGGTAGAAATATGAAAAAATATACCAATTACAATAGCATTAATAATGTGTGCGTAATCTATAATGGCTTCCCAGGTATTCGAGATATACGTTCCCAACGGCGTCATTATCGCAAATACAATTAAAAACATTGTGATTTGTAGTTTGTTGAAATTAGACTGAAACAAAAACATACTTATTAAAGCGGCAATGGGTATTTTATGCACCAAAACGCCATAAAGCATATCGTTGTGTTCGTGAATGGGGAAACCCTCTAAAAAACTGTGAATACACAAACTGATAAACAATAACCACGGAAAATCGGTTTCGTCTTTATGGATGTGCACATGTCCGTGTTCGGCACCTTTCGAGAAAAGTTCTAAAACAATTTGCAGTACAATACCGCACATAATGTACAATCCGGTAAGCTTTGCATCTAAATGGTGATAAACTTCGGGCAGTAACTCAAAAAGGGTTAGTGCCAATAAAAAAGCACCACTAAAAGAGAGTAGGAGCTTGGTGTTCCAGGTTTTTTTATACTTACTAAGGCTGGCAATAAGCACACCCAAAACAACAGCTAATACAGGAAATAAAAATTTATTCATTCTTTTTTAAATAGTTATTGAGTTATTAATTATTGGGTTTGACTGATTTACATAATCACTCAATAACAATTTTTTTAATAAAATCATTTAAATATCATTATTAAACGTTCCGATGTTTTGGCATTAAATTTATGCAATTTATAATCGCCAAAAACATCCAATAAATGCACGTCGGCAGCTTCAAACATCGTTTCAAAATCGGCTAAAGTAAAGGCCTTAACACGCTCCTGGAATTTATAGTCTTCGCCATCTACGGTAAACAAAATATCTTTTATAATGTAACCCTTATCCACATAACGTTTTAAATAAAAGGTAATACCATCAACCGTTTTTTCCTCTTCGGGCACTAAATTATCAATAATAAATTCGCTATTCATAAAATCAATCACCCCAAAACCAAAATCGTTTAAATTCGATTTAATGGCTTTGATCGTGCTTAGGTTGTCATCGTCATTCTCAAAATACCCAAAACTGGTAAACAAATTAAACACCGCATCAAACTGTTTGTGGTAAGGTTGGCACATGTTGTGCACCTCAAAACGGAGGCTGTTATTTTCAAACCGTTTCGCAAACACAATGCTGTTTTCGCTCAAATCAACACCCGTAACATCGTATCCCATTTTGTTTAAATACCGGGCATGCCGGCCTTTGCCACAAGCCAAATCCAAAATAGTACCATGCTCGGGGATATTCAAATAATTGGTGAGCGTATCCATAAAAGCACGCGCCTCGGTATCGTCTCTATCTTTATATAAAATGTGGTAAAAAGGCGTGTCAAACCACGATTTAAACCATTTAGTAGTATTGTTGTTCATATTATTTTTGTGGGGTTACCCCCGAGAAATGTTCGGGGGTCAGGCTTTCCGCTATATCTTTCTTGTGCTGAACTTGTTTCAGTATCTCATCATGTAACTTGAACTTATCAAAACTCAGGTTACAATCAAACAATATAATTGGCACAAAAAAGGATGCCGCATCAATCCTTAACCCATTATCTGCAATTGCTAGTTAGTTTGTGCAAAATTACGTTATTTTTGCAATCTATTCGACGTAAAAAATGGAAGAAAATTTCAACATGGTGGCCAAAACCTTATTTGGTTTTGAAGATATACTAGCAAACGAACTCACGCAATTGGGTGCGCAACACGTAAAAAAAGGAGTGCGAAACGTCGCTTTTTCGGGCGATAAGGGCTTTATGTACAAAGCCAATTTAGGGTTACGTACCGCTATTAAAATTTTAAAACCCATCCATTCGTTTACCGTAAATGGCGAAAAAGATTTATACAATAAAATCTATGCCATGGATTGGTCGCAATACCTGAAACCCACAGGAACACTGGCTGTTGATGCGACGATACATTCCGATTTGTTTTCGCATTCGCTTTACATAGCACAAAAAACAAAGGATGCGATTGTCGATAAATTTAGAGATACCGACGGACAGCGGCCCAACGTCGATTTAAAATTCCCCGACCTAAAAATTAATGTGCATATCGATAGGCGACAATGCACCATTTCGTTAGATTCTTCGGGTGATTCGCTGCACAAACGCGGCTATAAAACCGCCACCAATATTGCGCCCATAAACGAGGTATTGGCAGCCGGATTAATTATGCTGTCCGGTTGGGACGGGCAGTCCGATTTTATGGATCCCATGTGTGGTTCGGGCACCATGCTTATTGAAGCGGCGATGATAGCCTGCAACATACCTCCAAACCTGATGCGCAAGGAGTTTGCCTTTGAACGTTGGCAAGATTGGGATGTGGATTTGTTTGAAAAAATTGAAGAATCCTTATTGGGTAAAACCCGCGATTTTCATCATAAAATAATAGGTTACGATAAAGCACCAAGTGCGGTAGCCAAAGCCAAAGAAAACGTAAAAAATGCCCAATTAGAAGATTTTATAGAAGTAAAGCACGAAGATTTCTTTAAAACCCAAAAAGGTGGCGACCAAAAATTGCACATGGTATTTAACCCACCGTATGGCGAGCGTTTAAACCTAGATATGGAATCTTTTTACGCGAATATTGGCGATACCCTAAAGCAAAATTACCCAGGCACCGATGCTTGGTTTATTACCTCTAATCTCGATGCGCTTAAACATGTGGGGTTACGACCCTCGCGGAAAATACAACTCTATAATGCAAAATTGGAATCGCGTTTAGTTAAGTATGTCATGTACGAAGGCAGTAAAAAAGGGAAGTATTTGAAGTAACAAATGCCGAAGCAGGCAGGAATCTCATCAATAAATAAATGTTGGTGTTTAATATTACTTTATTTAACAATTACCTTAAGCAACTTCAAGCTTATCCAATAACAATACTTTATAATCCAGCACTTCTTTTTTATGCAAAAAATATCCTTTTGATAGGATATAGGCATAATTATTTAAAGCCATAAATAGGGTTTCTAAATTTTTGTCAATGTAATTTTGAGTACCAAAATACAGCCATTCTTTTAGTAAGTATGTCTCAAAACTCTCTTTTATATCTTTAGTAATTTCTGTTTTGTATTTGTCATCGGCGGTAAACTGCTTTATGTTTTCTTTTAGTTTTCGTTCTAACGATTTTACTTTAATAAAATTAGATTTTATCTGCTCGTAAGGCGTGGTCACATTAATAAACTGCAGTTTATCTGATAACTCGGTGTAAATTTTAAACTTAGAATCAAACTCCTTATCAAACTCAAAAAATGTGGTATAAAGTTCGGTTAATTTTGAAGGGTTATTATTGATTTCTGCCTGTTTAAAAAACCTGAAAATATTAATATCGTTTGCTTTAATCTTTTCGTTTATAGCATCTAACTGGTTTTGAAGTTGGTTTATTAGCGCAGCACTTTCTTTAGCGTTGTACTTCTTTCCATCATAATCATAAGTCTTTACTTTAATCGTTTTATCTTTTATTTGTTTAATGGTTTCAATGTCGTTTTGTAAAGCCAGAGCTTCGTAATTTCTATTAACGTGCTTATCGCTAAATAAAGCATCTACAGTTGCTGGTAGTTCTTCGTTTTCATCAATATCATTTATTTCAAAAGGAACTAGTGTTTTGTTATCGTAATACCCATTAAATACTTTTGAAAAAGTGTTTTTTAGATGTTCTTTTTTAAATTCATCTTTAAAACCGTCCAAGGATAGTGTTTTGGGCGTTTCTTCATATTTTACCTCGGCAAACATTTTTGTGGTAAATGTTTCGTGCAGTGTTTCTATATTTTTAAATAGGGTATTGGCAAGTTCATTGGCAGTATATGTAACCGATAATTTTGTGTTTTCTAAATGCGAAATACGGTCTTCGGTACTTGGGTGAGACGACCATTGGTCTTTTATCACCAATTTGGATTTGTTAAATTTATTTAACTCATCTAAAGTTATATCTGGGAGTCCATCAATTAAAGGCAAATTATCTTCTTTGGCATAGAAATTTAGTAAGTAATACTGCTCTTTAAAAACATTTTTGCTTATTATATTTTCAGCTATCTTTCCTTCGTAAAAACCGACTACGGCGTTAAACGAATAATCTGCTAAATTCATTCTTAGCAGTGCGCTTTTTAAGGGCTCGAAACCCGTTACGTTTGCTGCGATTTCATCTGCATGAAATTCCATTTCTCTCGATAGTCCTAAATAATTCTTGTTTACAAACTCGTACATATTGCGTAAAATCCATTGAATACCTTGAACAATTTTTACTGCAACAATTACAAAAATGGCAAAATAACCACTGGCATTTGCCCATTGTTGAACCATTTTATCAAAGCCTTCGTTATCGTAAAGCATGTTGAAAATAACTTGATTTACGTAATACACATAACTGCCCACCTTCATTGTTTTTTGACTGAAATGCCCAAATTCATGAGAGAGAATCGCTTTTAATTCGCTCGTGTGAATCGTATTTACCAAACCGAGTCCGATGTGCAGGTTTTTTTTAATGGGCAGAAACATGCTCCAAAAATTGGAGTTGTAAAATACGGATGCATTAACATCGGAGGAGATAAACACTTTGTTTGGAAATGTTGTGCCCACTTCATTTACAATATCATGTATCATTTTAAAAAGTTCGGGTTGCTCGCTTTCTGTAATTTCGGTTAAATGCGAACGATCAATTTTATTCTTTTTAAAAATAAATTTCAGTAAAAAGAAGGTGACTAAAAACCCTAAACTGGCAAGACCCAAGCCCAGAGCTATGGTTACTAAGCCAGGAACCGTAACAATTAACATAACACCGAAATAAACACAAAATGCCGTTAAGCCCAATGCGAGCACGAAAATTATAAAATATACAATGGCGAAAATTACAATAGATGTAATGGCTTTTTTTGTTTGGGTTTTAAATTCGGTAGATAAGGCAACGTCTTTGTTTATCATGTAGTTTAATTTTAAAGCTTACAAAATTTTCAATGCCTAAATTTAGAATTTTCTTACTAAAAAACAATATACATGTAAGTATTTTTGTAATAATGCTATTTTGAAAGACGTATAACGAAGTGATTTTTAAATTAAGCTCTTACAATTTATTTGAGATATTCAGAAAACGATAAACAGATTGCCACGTCGTGCCTCCTCGCAATGACGTGACATTATTTAGTTAAGAATTACAATAAAACCAATATTATTTTTGATAATTACCACCCGCATACTGCGCCACAATTTTACGGTTGGCGGTACGGCATGCATTAGGGAAATCGAAAAAATAAAGACATTCGGGTAAGCCATCGGTAAAGGTTATTCGCACCGAGCCATTGCTGCGTCCGCTAAAACCTTGGTACACATATTTGCTTCGTATTTCAATAAGTTTGCCTTGGCTGTCTTTTATTTCAGCAACGCTAGTAATGCTTCCGCGTTGGTAGCGGTTCATGGCCCATGTTTTGGAGTGTTCAAATACCAAATCTTCGGCGAGTTTTGTCAAATTTTGGTTTTTATAAGATACGACAGCTTTAGCTTTTCCGCTTATCGGAATCGGTTGTTTACCCAACGCAAAAAGTCGTAAATTGTCTTGAAATCGCATAAGTCCTGCGCTTTTGCAACCATTCATTTTAAGCAGGGCTTTCATATCGGCATCGGCAGCTTGCGAATTGTTTAAAACGCTCGACGCTATTCCAATAGGGTTGTCCTGTTTCATCATTTTGTACATATTCCGAAACGCATCACCAGCCTGTAAATTATCAAGAATTACTTTGGTATTAAACATTTCCGGCGCCGCGTATAATCCAATTCCAACATCAATCCATTCCACACAAACTCTGCTAATTTCCCAACCATAACCATCTGTGGTTACGCGCTCTTTAACGCATTCCGGTCGTGTTAACTCAATTTTATCAACCGGCAAACTCGAGGTGCAATGTTTCGCGTAAGTGGTTACGTAAGCGTTAAAAAGCAATACAAACGTGGTTTCGTCTCTATCAAAAGGAATATCGATAAAATTACCTTTAAAAATATTGGTTAATACGGTTTCAAAATGAAGCCCCTTAGCGTTAAAAGTGATATTTTCTGAGTCGTTTTTTGAAGATGAATCTGATTGGTAATCACTTTTAGAGCTTGCAGAAGTTAACAGGAACGACACGATAAACAACAGGGTTAATTTAAAAATGAAAGGGACTTTTGAGGGATGCGGATTGGTTTTCATGGTCATTGTATTGTTGGATTAATGGCTTTTATTTTGAAATATTTTGGTATTCCAAATGCGTGATACGTATGTTTAAAAACCTGTATATCACAAGTGTATGCTATATGAAAAAAGGGAGTAATCTAAAGTACAATAACTTTATTTATGTTGCAAATATTTATAAAAGCAGGTATTAATTTAAAGAATTATGCAGCTAATCTTTTAGCAAAGTAGGATTGTCGGTAATAATGCCATCAACCCCAAGTGAAATTAATTCTCTGGCATAATCGACGTTATTTAAATTCCAAACATTAACTTCTTTTCCATTGGATTTTAAAAAATTGATGATGTCGCGATTGGCGAAAGCATAATTTATACTGTATGCTTTTATGTACGGCTGTTTATCAATATTGAAAGATTCAAATTGATTTGAAACAATAAAAGGCATAAATTTTAATTTGCCCACAAACAATTTATGTAATGTAATATTCGGATTTAATTGATGCACGCGTTTTAAAACTTCAGAATCAAAGGAATGGATAATCACCCAAGATTCGGCCTTGTATTTTGCTATAATATTTACGATGTTTTTTTCAATATTTGGATAGTAATCGTTGCCTTTTTTAATCTCGATAATTAATTCACATTGGCCGTCAATCAACTTAATAATGGTTTCTAAAGTCGGTATTCTTTCATTTGAAAAATCATCTGAAAACCAAGAACCCGCATCCAACTTTGTAAGCTCTAAAAATGAGTTTTCTTTTACTAGTCCCGTGCCATTGGTGGTTCGGTCTAAAGTGGTATCGTGCATTAAAACCACGACTTCATCTTTTGTTTGCTGCACATCAATTTCAATTCGATTTGGATGATGTATTAAAGCCGCATTAACCGATGAGACTGTGTTTTCGGGTGCTAGTTGTGCGGCACCTCGATGGGAAGTTATTAAAAAATCACGGCGTGTTTCATTTGAAAAGTCCTGAAAAAAAATAGGCGAAATGGATAGGCATACATAAACAACACCCAATACCAAAATGCTGCTAATGATTTTTACTATTTTCTTCATTTTAAAAATGAATTATAAGCCAACTATTTGTCCTTTTTGTAAAGTGGAATGCGATACGAAATGGTATAGCTGTAGCCTACGCCAATACGACTGCTATCGTAGGTTTTGTTAAATCCGGGAATGTATATATTTTGAAAATTACCCGGTTCGGTTTCGCTTGCCAAAACTTTGAGCTGCACATTTAAACCCATGTATAAATTATTGAAAAGTTCAGCTTTTAAACCTATAATAAGTTCTGCCCAAATAGCGGTTAAGCCATTAAATTCCTGCGGAACATCAGACGAAAGTTGCTCACCCCAAAATTGGTTGGTATTATAAACCGTAAAGCTATTTAAAGTATGGCTAAACGAACTGGCGCCAACACGAAACCCAAAGTAAATCATATTGTCCATATCCAGCCAGTTTTGGTAGGCGTTGTAATCGATGCCGCCCTTAAAATAGCTCCCTTTGGTGGTGATGTCTAAATAATCGGTTGCGTTGTTTTTTTCTTCAACACCAAGTTCTCCAGCGATGTAAAGTTTCTTTTTAAGTCGGTAATCGGCAACAATTTCAAAACCGGTATACTCGTCGTCAAAACCCGTTCTAATCAATTTACCAATATCGGCACCAACCCGAAGTCCGTATTTTTGTTTGATTTTTATTGAGTCGTTTACCGCATTGGGAATACTGTCGTTTTGCGCATTTACAGAAACACAAAATAGCAGTAAAAACGTGCTGCTAATGAAATAAGTTAAAATGTGTCGCTGTTTCATCTTCTACAGATTGTGGGTTATTTACAGATTGTATTAATTGTATCCAGTTGTCGGTATCGGTTTCAATAACAACTTCAACATCTTTAAAAATAGTTTTGTAACCGCAGGCACGCGAAACAAATACTTCTTCGCGGGTGTAGCTTATGGTTATTACATCTTGGTTGCCGTCATAAAAATCGTCTGAGGTATCATTGGGCGTACCGTTATCGTTTACCGTTGCTTCGTTTATCAATACGAATTGTGTGGTGTCCTCAGTGGTTTTTAGAGGTAGAACAAGGTTGGCTGTGGTTGTGATAGCGTATCCGGACAACACCTTGTTGTTTCCAACTCCGGCGACCACCAAACCGAACACGTTCTTGACATCCTCCTGATTATCAACATCGAAAGCGTCAATAATTAAACTGGGTGTGGTCGAGGTGCTTTCGGGACAAATATCGTCGCGCTCGCAACTTGCCGTAATTCCAATTACCAATAATGGTAAAAATAGATATTTAAAATATTTCATTCTTAAATTTGATGGATTCCTTCCCGATAACTATCGGGGTTTGCAGGAATGCCAATTATTATTTTTATACAAATAAACGAATTAACAAATAAACCATTAACGTTTTTCCAGCAACACAACATTTTCAACATGGTGCGTTTGCGGAAACATATCCACAGCTTGTGTTTTGGTAACTTTGTACATGGCGTCCATTAACGCCAAATCCCGAGCTTGTGTAGCACTGTTACAGCTTACATAAACCACTTTTTTAGGTGCAATATTTAATATTTGTTGCACCACATCTTTATGCATACCATCACGTGGGGGATCGGTAATAATAACATCGGGTTGCCCGTGTGCTGTGATAAACTCGGTGTTAAACACCTGTTTCATATCGCCAACAAAGAATTCAACGTTTTTAATGTTATTTAATTGTGCATTTTCTTTGGCGGCGGCAATGGCATCTGGTACGGCTTCAACACCAACTACTTTATTCGCTTTTTTGGCGACAAATTGGGCGATGGTGCCCGTGCCGGTGTATAAATCGTAAACGAGTTCGTTGCCTGTTAATCCAGCAAAATTGCGTGTTATTTTATAAAGTTCGAAGGCCTGATCGGAATTGGTTTGATAAAACGATTTGGCATTTATTTTAAAACGCAAACCTTCCATTTCTTCAAAAATATGGTCAGCGCCTTTATAGCAAATCACGTTTTGATCGTAAATGGTATCGTTCGCTTTTCCGTTTATAACATATTGTAAAGAAGTGATTTGCGGAAACGTTTCAGCAATAAAATCCAATAGCAATTCACGTTTTGCTTTATCCTCTTTAAAAAACTGAATCATCACCATAATATCGCCCGTACTCGATGTGCGAATCATCATGGTCCGCAACAATCCGGTTTGATTTCTGGTATTGAAAAATTCCAATTCATTTTCAACGGCAAACGCTTTTACCGCATTCCGAATTGCGTTTGACGGATCAGCTTGTAAATGACATTTTTTAATGTCTAAAATCTTATCCCACATTCCGGGAATATGAAACCCTAGCGCGTTTCGGTCGCCCAAATCTTCATCCGATTGCACTTCTTCAACGGTTAACCAACGCGAATCGCTAAACGAAAATTCCATTTTATTCCTATAGAAATATGGATTGGCAGAACCCAAAATGGGTGTCACTTCCGGTAATTCAATATGGCCAATTCGGGTTAAATTATTGGTGACTTCTTTTTGCTTGTAAAACAGCTGGTGTTCGTAAGCCATGTCTTGCCATTTGCAACCGCCACAGGTTCCAAAATGCTCGCATACAGGTTCGGTTCTTTTATCGGATAATGTATGAAAAACCGTTGCTTTTCCTTCGTAATACGCTTTTCGCTTTTTAAAAGTTTGCACATCTACCACATCGCCCGGAACGGCATTGGGTAAAAAAATAACCTTCCCATCGGGCGCTTTGCCAATGGTTTTTCCTTTTGCTCCGGCGTCGATTACTTCAACGTTTTCAAAAACTTGTTTTCTCTGTTTTCTTCTTTTTGACATGCTGCAAAAATACTGAACTCATTTATACTTTTTTGGAATGATGTAAAAAATGTTATTGAAAAAATTGGTGGTTCTAAAACTATAAAACCTTATCTATTTCAATCGTTTTCTAGAGCTTATAAAATCAAATAGAATTTTAAAACGCCATAAATATTTATTAATATTGCAATTCCTAGGGATGATTTCTCTCCCACGCTGCTTTTTCGTCCCGATAAACTTTGGGATTCCGAAAGAATAAAGGTACAGAAGGAATTGCATTTTTTTAATAATTAAATTCTTTAAAATGGCAATTTTAAACCAATTAACTTCGCAACAAGCGATCGATTTAGAAAACAAGTATGGTGCACACAATTACCATCCGTTACCTGTGGTATTAAGCAGGGGAGAAGGTGTGCATGTATGGGATGTAGAAGGAAAACAGTATTACGATTTTCTGTCTGCATACTCTGCGGTAAACCAAGGACATTGTCATCCAAAAATTATTGGAGCCATGACCAATCAAGCACAAACCTTAACCTTAACGTCTAGGGCATTTTACAATGATATGCTAGGGAAATACGAAAAATTTGCTTGCGAATTTTTTGGATTTGATAAGCTATTACCCATGAATACAGGAGCTGAAGCCGTAGAAACAGCTTTAAAAATTTGTAGAAAATGGGCTTATGAAGTAAAAGGTATTGATGAAAACCAAGCTGAAATTATTGTTTGCGAAAATAACTTTCACGGTCGTACAACCACCATTATTTCATTTTCAAACGACCCCGTAGCACGTAAAAATTTCGGGCCCTATACCAAAGGATTTATAAAGATAGAATATGATAATTTAGAAGCCTTAGAATATGCTTTAAAAAATAACCCAAATGTTGGCGGCTTTTTAGTAGAGCCCATTCAAGGGGAAGCTGGTGTTTATGTGCCAAGCGAAGGGTATTTAATAAAAGCAAAAGCATTATGCGAAAAATACAATGTGCTTTTTATTGCCGATGAAGTTCAAACAGGTATTGCACGAACCGGAAAACTTTTGGCTGTAAACCATGAAAATGTAAACCCCGATATTTTAATACTTGGTAAAGCTTTAAGTGGTGGAGCATACCCGGTTTCTGCGGTTTTAGCAAACGATAATGTTATGAATGTTATAAAACCAGGAAACCACGGGAGTACTTTTGGTGGTAACCCTATTGCTGCTGCTGTGGCTATTGCTGCTTTAACGGTTGTAAAAGAGGAAAACTTATCAAATAACGCTGAAACCTTGGGGCAATTGTTTAGAAGCGAAATAAATAAATATATAGAAACAAGCAACATTGCTACTTTAGTAAGAGGGAAAGGCTTGCTTAATGCTATTGTAATTAATGATGATGAAGACAGCGATACCGCTTGGAATATCTGTTTGGCGTTACGCGATAACGGCTTGTTGGCAAAACCTACACACGGAAACATCATCCGATTTGCACCACCTTTAGTTATTAGCGAAGATCAGTTGTTGGATTGTGTGCGTATCATTATAGATACTTTAAAACAGTTTGAAGGTTAAATAGTATGGAACAGAAATCGGTTTTTGAAAGCTTTGAATTGGAAATTGGCGAAGATATTAAAGGGCTTTTAAAAGAAACCTCCTCTTGGTCGTATTTGTTATCTATAATTGGTTTTATAGGAATAGGCCTTATGGTAATTGCCGGAATATTTTTGGGCGCAATGATGGGTGCCAATACTTTTGGAAGTAGCAACCCCAATAATGCCATGGGGTTTTCAATGGGGTATTTCGGACTTATTTATGTGGGCATGGGCCTCATTTATTTTTTTCCAGTGCTCTATTTATTTAATTTTTCAAGAATGATGAAAAAGGCTTTGAGTACTACAAATAAAGCGGATTTAAAATCGGCTTTTACCAATTTAAAGTCGCATTATAAATTTATGGACATTTTTGCTATTGTAATTATTAGCATTTATGTTTTAATGTTTTTGGGCGGCATGTTGTTTACATCATCTTCATTTTAATTATAAAGATTTAATGGCAGAAAAAAAGCGACCAAATTGGTCGCTTTTTTTTTAGTTCTTTTATTTTACTACTCTAAGTAATCTATAGCAATGTTTTTATCTCGGTAATCGGCCAAACCATCGTTATTGGAATCTACTATGGTTACCGTTTTTATAGTAATAACACCAGCACTTGTAGATCTGCTAAACTCAAATTCTTCAGCAGCTAACACGGGCTCTTCTTCGCCTTGGTTAGTATCAACCGTATAGGTTTTGTGCTCCAATTCATTTAGGGTTGGTACGCCATCGCCATCATCATCGATATCAAAATAATCAGGAATACCATCATTATCCGTATCATCACCGTCAAAAGTATCTACACCTGTATTTAAAGTAAATTCACCATCGCCATTCAAGTCTTCCAAATAAGATGGAATACCATCATTATCGTGATCGTTTTGAGCTATCTGAAACAAATCAAACTTAAATGCGATACATGTGTATGACGAAATTCCGCCCGTAGCATTACTAAAATAGCCTAAACCAGAAGGCAAAAACATAACGCCAACACCGTGGTTTGTATAACTAACCGTACCGTCGTTTTCGTTGGTAAAAGATTCGGCTGACTTAAAAAATGGCATAACCTTTCTCCAACCCGGAACTAACGATACCAAATCGAAATCTACGGGTGTTACGGCACTGTCAAAAACTTCATTATCCAAAGTGAAACCTTCGTAATTTACTCGAATTTGATCTGAGAATTTAGGAGATTCGCCGCCAGCATTTGGGTTTAAATCAAGGATGTAAAACTCGTAAGCTGTTTCGGCAAAATCTACGGATTTTAAAGTTACCGCATTAATTAACAACGAATCGGCATCGCTAGAAATAACTTCATCCGTAATTGTAGTAATTTCTAAATCTTTAATGCTCGGGTTGGTATTGTCAATAAATGCGCTGGCATTGTAATAATGCCCACTTAAATATTTAACCAAAGAGTCTTTGTCTGCAGCCTGTTGTTCGGCTCGGTCTCTTTGTGGAACTTCGGTAAAAGTATCGCCGTCATCATCTTTATTACAAGACACAAATCCAACGGTTAAACATAAAATAGATAAAGCTATTTTTCCTTTTCTCATTATTGATTATTTTTGAGGCGCAAGATACAATTTTAATATAGTTTTGCACAACAACATTAACGTAGTTTTTAGAATAATTGTATGCGAATAGACAAGTATTTATGGTGTATTAGGTATTATAAAACCCGAACTTTGGCTACAACAGCTTGCAAAAAAGGACAGGTTAAAATAAACAACGATGTTGTTAAACCCAGTAGAGAGGTGTTTCCGCAAGATATTGTGGAGTTAAGGAAAAACCAAATTAACTATAAAATAAAGGTTAACGATATTCCTGAAAGCAGAATTGGAGCCAAACTGGTTGATATTTATAGAACGGATTTGACACCAAAAGAACAATTTGAAGCCCAAGAGCTTTTAAAATATGCCAAAGATTATTACCGAAAAAAAGGCGTTGGAAGGCCCACAAAAAAAGATAGACGCGATATTGATGATTTTACTGAAGGAAATGAGTAATTTTAAACTTTAATTAACAAGCAGAACCTTAGTGCCATGAACAATATAATCCTGACTCAAACTGAAATTAATCATAAAATAAGACGTATAGCTTTTCAGATATATGAAAACAACGTGAATGAAACCGAGGTTATTTTGGCTGGCATAGACCGAAATGGCTACATACTTGCAAAAAAACTAAAAACAGCACTTGGTAAAATTTCTGAAATAAATCCGATACTTTGTAAAGTAAGTATTGATAAAAAAAATCCGTTATCGCCAATTAAAACATCTATTCCTGCCAAGGAGTACCAAAATAAATCTTTGGTTTTAATTGATGATGTTTTAAACTCTGGCACCACATTAATTTATGGTGTAAAACATTTTTTAGATGTGCCATTAAAGCAATTTAAAACCGCGGTTTTGGTCAATAGAAATCATAAAAAGTATCCTATTAAAGCCGATTTTAAAGGAATTTCTTTATCAACATCGTTGCACGAGCACGTTAATGTTTTTTTAGAAGGTGAAAAAATTGAAGCGGTTTTAGAATAACTGCAAAAGGATATCTTCAATAATTTCGATTTCAGATTTGTTGTCTGTCAAAATCACTTTATCAGCTTGATTATAAAAGGGGGCGCGTTCAAACAAATGTTTTCCTATAAATTCGGCAAGTAAATCGTCTGTTTTAATATGAGCAATTAAAGGTCGTTTGGCTTTTTCGTTTTTTAATCGGCTAACCAAGGTTGGTATTGTGGCTTTTAAATAGATACTTACCACATCCTTTGAATTTAAAACGGTTTCCATATTAATACTATAACAAGGGGTGCCACCGCCTAAGGATAAAATAAGCTTCTTTTTGTTTTGTAGAATGTGGGTTAAATATTGGGTTTCTTTTTTTCTGAAATAGATTTCACCTTTCAAAGTAAACATGTCGCTAATGGATGTGTTTTCCTTTTCTTCAATGTAATCGTCTAAATCAATAAAGTCATAATTTAATTTTTCTGCCAAAATTCTACCAAAAGTAGATTTTCCAGAAGCCATATACCCAATTAAAACTACAATCATTTTTACGCTATAAATTGATTATTAAAAACATACGTTTAAGTGCTACAAAAAAACGAAAATTTATTTAAAAAAAGTATTGTTTTATTAATTAAACATTTTATATTTGCACCCGCTAACGGTAATAATGTTGGCGCTGAAATAATGACCGGGTAGCTCAGTTGGTAGAGCATCTCCCTTTTAAGGAGAGGGTCCTGGGTTCGAGCCCCAGCCCGGTCACAAAACAGAATTATTCTAAACCTTGCTAATTTTATAATTGGCAAGGTTTTTTACTTTTAGGAGGTTTATATTTCTGTGCAACACCCGTTATGATTTTATTTTCGTTTTTTTATTTGCTAATTTAGTTACATATAATTGATATGAAACAATGGATTACATAGATTGATAAGACCACCCAAAATTTTGCGGACATTTTTGGTGGCTTAAGTGTTGAGTAAATGAATTGGAAACCAAATGCAGCGACTTGGAGTATAGCGCAAAACATGGAACACTTAATTGTAATCAACAAAAGTTATTTTCCGGTTATTGATGCTGTTCGAAAGGGCAATTATAAAACCCCGTTTACAGCTAAATTAGTATTTCTGGTATCGTTCTTTGGGAAAACTGTTTTAAAGGCAGTTATGATATTATCGTCACCCACGAACAATGGCATTTTAATCAGTCCTTGGAAGTTTATCAGTTAATGAAAAAGACGGCAGTAAACAGCTAAAACTTCCAATGGTAATATTCCATAAAAAAAACCTAAACAATATGGTTATTATTTAGGTTTGTATCTGTTAAAATCTGAGACCATTTATTTGAAGATTAAACAATCTTTTTAATCACTCTTAATTTATGGGTGTGCATTTTTTTATCCACATTATAAATACCGGAATGGTCTAATCGGTCAATACGTACTTTGCCGTATGCGTGAATAATGTAATTGTCCTTCATGATAATGCCAACATGTGTAATGATGCCTTCGTTATCATCAAAAAACGCTAAATCTCCGGGTTCGCTTTCTTCAATAAAACTCAGTGCTTCACCTTGTGTGGCTTGCTGCGAAGCTGCTCTTAGTAGTTTATAACCATTTAGTTTATAAACCATTTGGGTAAAGCCTGAGCAATCTATACCAAAAGGCGTTTTTCCGCCCCAAAGATAGGGCGTATTGAGGTACAAAAAAGATGTTTTTATAAGGTTACTTTTAGAAGCATTATTGGTGTTTGAATTACCATCAAAGTGATGGTTTAAAATCGATAATCCATTTAGCGAAGACCCCAATGGAATGGAATACAATTGCTCGTGCGCATCCTGTACAAACTCAACCAAATCCAATGAAAGTTTTGGGGCTTCTTTGTTTAAAAGATGGTATTGTTCTTCAGTAATTTCAATGTATTGTTTATTGTCTATCCAACCTTCATAATTATCAAAAGCGAGCCTGATTTTGCTCCAAGATTTACGTTGTTCTAAAACTTTAAAATACTCGCCGTATAATACTTGCGAAATAAGTTCGCTTTTATCAGACGGTTCTAATCTTAAGGAAACAATGCTTAAATTACAAATTCCGTATTGCATTCAATATTAGTTTCGTTCAATAACCATTGCTGATGCACCACCACCGCCATTGCAAATAGCCGCCGCACCAATTTTAGCATTATTTTGTTCTAAAACATTTAATAAGGTAATTAGGATTCTTACCCCAGAACATCCCAGTGGATGCCCAAGTGAAACCGCGCCACCGTTAATGTTTACATTGTTGTCATTGAGCCCGAGAATTTTCATATTGGCCAAACCAACAACCGAAAACGCTTCGTTAAATTCAAAATAATCAACATCGTTTAAAGTAATGCCGGCTTTATTTAAAGCTTTAGGCAGCGCTTTTGCGGGGGCCGTTGTAAACCATTCCGGTTCGTGTGCAGCATCAGCATAGCTTTTTATGGTAGCCAAAGGTTTTAAGCCTAATTCCTCGGCTTTTTCCTTACTCATCAAAACCATCGCTCCAGCGCCATCGTTTATGGTTGATGCGTTGGCCGCGGTTACGGTGCCATCTTTTGTAAAAGCTGGACGTAAAGCAGGGATTTTTTCCATTTTTACATTAGTAAATTCTTCATCTTTACTAACTATAATAGGTTCGCCTCGACGTTGAGGCACCTCAACAGGAACCACTTCGTTATCAAATTTTCCGGCGTTCCAAGCAGCTGCAGACCGCGTGTACGATTGTATGGCAAAAGCATCTTGATCTTCTCTGGAAAACTCATATTCAACGGCGCAAGCATCAGCGCAAACACCCATGGCATTTTGGTCGTATGCATCTACCAATCCATCTTTTTGCATGCCGTCAACTAAAGTGGTTGGGCCAAATTTTGTGCCCGTTCTCGTGTATAAATAATGCGGAATTAAACTCATGTTTTCCATACCACCGGCCACTATAATATTGGCATCGCCAAGGGCAATACTTTGAGCGGCTTGCATAACGGATTTCATGCCCGAAGCACAAACTTTATTTATAGTTGTACAAGGCACCGTATTGGGTATGCCGGCATATATTGCGGCTTGTCGTGCTGGTGCTTGCCCTGTACCTGCTTGAATAACATTACCCATTAAAACCTCTTCGACCAACTCGGGTTTAAGGTTTATTTTTTCTAGGGCACCTTTAATTGCAATAGCCCCCAATTTTGTAGCAGGAACGGTAGATAAAGCCCCTAAAAAGCTACCAATTGGCGTTCTTGCTGCCGATACAATAACAACTTCTTTACTCATTTTTTTATGCTTAAATTTTAATGCAACGAAAATAATCAATTTTTAGTAGAAATTTGAATGATTACTATATTATAAAATAAATAGAATACGCTTAGAAATTTATTACATTTGAAAATACTAAAGTATTAAATGAAAGACTTTATTAATAAACTTTACCGAAACCATTCCTTAATCTATAAAGGATTATTGTTTATATGCACAACGTTTTTAATTGTGTATTTATTCCCAAAAAGCGGAAAATTCAAATATAATTTTGAAAAAGGGAAACCTTGGCAGTCCGAAAATTTATACGCGCCTTTTAATTTTGCCATTAAAAAGACCAATGAGGAAATTGCCAGTGAAAAGATTTCGATTACCAACAATTCCATACTCTATTTTAATGTAGATAGCGCTATTGAAACTAAGGTAACCAACACATTTGAAGCCCAATTTAAAAATACGTTTACCGATTCTATTAGCGAAAATGACTTAGGCGACTTATTAAAAACAGGACATAAAATTATTAAGGAACTATACCGATTCGGTATTTTAACTGAAGATTATGATTTTTCAGACAGTCAAGTTATAGCCTTACTTGAGAACCGTGTTGAAAAAGAAAAAGTATTGTTTTCAAACTTAATCAAGCAAGATGAAGTGGTATCGGTTATTGAAAAAGTACTGTCAAATCAGAATTTATTAAAGTACAAAAACAAATTTGTATCGCTGTTTTTCGATTTGGTTGAACCGAATTTGGAATATGACAAATCGACAACCGACAAGGTGTTGCAAGAGGAATTAGATAAAATAGCTTATGCCCAAGGCAGCGTTGAAAAAGGCACCTTAATTATTTCGAAAGGCGAGGTTATTGAAGGCGACAAATACCAAATTTTAAAATCGTTACAATCTGAATACGAATCGCAAGTTTGGACCAAATCCAATTACAACTGGATCTTGTTTGCTTACATCTTATTGGTGGCTCTGGCTTTATTAATGCTATTGTTATTCCTTAGAAAATACAGACCCGATGTATTTGAAAACAACACGAAAGTCACTTTTATTTTCTTCAATATACTGTTAATGGTTTTTATATCAACGATGGTTATAAACTATAATTCAAAGTATATTTATGTGGTGCCCATTTGTATTTTACCATTGGTTTTAAAGGCTTTTTTCGATGCCCGATTGGGGATGTTTGCACATGTTATAACCGTACTGCTTTTGGGCTTTGTGGTACCCAATAGTTACGAGTATATGTTCCTTCAAATCATAGCGGGTATTGTAACCATTTTAACGGTTTCGGAGTTGTACAAAAGAGCCAATCTGTTTATTTCTGTTGGGCAAATTACCCTAATTTATATCGTGGCGTACTTTGCTTTTTTTGTAATACACGAAGGCACGGTTGAAACTATTGAATGGCAAACCTTTATTTGGTTTATTCTGTGCGGACTTGCCACCTTGTTTGTGCAGCCTTTAATTTATATTTATGAAAAAATATTCGGTTTAGTTTCAGATGTATCGCTTTTGGAATTGTCCGATACCAATTCAAAATTATTAAAGGAACTTTCAAATATAGCTCCGGGAACATTCCACCACTCATTAAATGTAGCTAATTTGGCAGAAGCATCGGCTAACGAAATTGGGGCCAACGCCATGTTAATTAGGGTAGGGGCATTGTATCATGATATTGGAAAAATGAAAAGCCCAACCTATTTTACCGAAAACCAGTCTACGGGAATTAATCCACACGATGAATTATTGGCAAAAGAAAGCGCGAAAATTATAATCGACCACGTTATAGATGGTATTGAAATTGCCAGAAAAAACAACCTACCCGATCGCGTTATAGATTTTATTAGAACGCATCACGGTACAAGTATGGTATATTATTTTTATAAGAAAGAAAAAGAACAGAATAAAGATGTTGATGAGTCCGATTTCACTTATCCGGGGCCAAAACCATTTAGTAAAGAAACCGCTATTTTAATGATGTGCGATAGTGTGGAAGCCGCATCGAAAAGTTTAAAGGAGCCAACATCTTCAAAGATTGATACATTTGTTGAAAACATTATTAATAAACAAATAGAAGAGGGGCAATTCTTAAATGCCAACATCACATTTAAAGAAATTCAGTCCATAAAAAAAGTGTTAAAGCACAAGCTAGCAAATATTTACCATTTGCGTATTGAATACCCAGAATAAATTTTGCAAAAAAGTAAATAAAATAGTTGCGTTCTTACGTATGTTATATTACATTTGCATCCGCAATTTTATTGCATTGTTCATAAAAAAGGAGAGGTGCCTGAGTGGCCGAAAGGAGCGGTTTGCTAAATCGTCGTACCCCAAAAGGGTACCCGGGGTTCGAATCCCCGTCTCTCCGCAATAATTAGATAACCAAATTGAGGTGTAGCCTCTCGACATTGCTCGAGATAAACTGCACAGCGATTATACATTTTCGGGGTGTAGTACCGCATCAAGTGCGGCATAAACTACGCTCAGGAAATCATCAAATGAAATAGAGTTTTGAATTTCCAATATTAGTTGTTCATCTCTATTAAAATTCGGGGTGTAGCGTAGCCCGGTTATCGCGCCGCGTTTGGGACGCGGAGGTCGCAGGTTCGAATCCTGCCACCCCGACTTTTTAACAAATCAATTAGTAACAAAAACTTGATAATCATATGATTATCGGGTTTTTATGTTTTCAGAGCTAGCCTTTAATTTAAAAATATTTTTTAATCCGAAGGCCAAATTGTTTTCAAAGTAAAAATTAAAACTCTTACCACGTATAATTTATTTCAGTGAACAAAACTGCACAGCAATATCAGCTTTAATGGTTATATTTGGACATAATATCAGACTGCCGATATCTGATAATTTATACAAATCACATATTATTAAAAACACTAAAAATGAAAACGCTTAAAGTTGTATTAGCATCTGTTTTTTCATGCGCCATTTTGATTGGCTGTGGAGGAAAAGAAGAAAAAAAGAAAGAAGGATTTACGTACGAAAATAAAAAAAGTACGACAAAAAAAGTGGAAGAAAAAAACCAGAATGAAGTGGTTTTAACCTCCAATGATTTAATGCAGTTTAATAAAACCGAAATTAAAGTTGAAGCAGGTAAAAAGGTTAAGTTGACGCTTAAGCACATAGGTAAGTTGGACAAGAAAATAATGGGGCATAACTTTGTATTGCTGAAACAGGGTGTAAGTATCTCTGCTTTTGGAAATCATGCAGCTACCTTCCCGGAAAACGAATATATTCCTAAAGACACTAAAGATATAATTGTACACACCAAGTTAATTGGAGCAGGAGAGACCACTGTGATAGAATTTGACGCGCCAGCAGTTGGCGAATACGATTTTTTATGTAGTTTCCCGGGGCATTATGCCGTTATGAAAGGTAAATTTATTGTGGAGTAATTAAAACAAACCTTACCGAGTGTACTAAAAAAGTCTGAGATTTTTAACCTCAGACTTTTTTGGTTTTAAAGAGATGGTTTCAACAATTAACGGTTTGTTTTTTAGTTTAATTTTTTTCAGTGAATAATACTGAACAACAATATGGGTGTAAATTTCTATATTGTATGTCATAACAAGAAATATTTATGAAACTTCCATATCCAGAATTCAACATCCATGAATATGATTGTATGGAAGCTACATGTGACCATTGAACTATAATAAAAACAAACACATGAAAATCAAATTTTTATTGATACTTGTCTTTTTTGGGCTTTGTCTAAATGCTCAAGAAGAAATAAAACTCGACAATCTCAATGATTTTAAAACACAAGCTGGAAATTGGCGAGTTGTGGGCGGCGTAACGGTAAACAGGCATATTGATGTGCACCATGAAGCATCGGAAATGCAAGAATCAAAAAAGAAAAAGAAGCGAAGAAGAAAAAAAAGGCATGCCATTGAGCCTCCAAAAGCTATTACATCAACGCCAGGAACAGGTGTACTTTTAAATATTAATAATAAAGAAAAACATGATGCCTTAATCACCAATTGGGAACACGGAGATTTACTTTTGGAAATAGACGTGCTGCTTCCTAAAGGTTCTAATTCCGGGATTTATTTTCAAGGGCGCTATGAGTTGCAATTAAAGGATAGTTATGGTGTTAAAAACCCTTTGGGTTCCGATATGGGTGGGTTTCACAATAATTGGGAAACCGATGAAGATAAAATTTTCAGAGGCATTCCGCCAACCAGCAATGCTTCAAAAGCTCCGGGATTATGGCAAACCTACAAAGTACATTTTCAGGCACCACGATTTAATGAGGCAGGTGAAAAAATATCGAATGCTAAATTTATTTCAGTCGATTTAAACGGTGTTCGAATTCATAGCAATGTTGAAGTTCCAACTTATACCGGCGGTCCCATCGAAAAAAACGAGGTTGCAAAAGGGCCATTATTAATTCAAGGAAATCACGGACCCGTTGCCATTCGGAATTTTAAATATCAATTGTTAAAAGAAGCTTCAGTGACGTTAACATCGCTTTCGCATGTAATTTATAAAGGTGCATTTAAAGGACTGGACGAATTGAATGAAAACGCTAAAGTTTCCACCGGAAAATCCAATAAAATCGATATTCTGAGTGTTGGTGAGGAAGATGAATATGGCATTATGTATATAGGAACCCTGGAGGTAAAAGAGGAAGACAATTACACGATTAGCGTAGGGTATACCGGCGGAGTAAAGCTTATTGTTGACAATAAAAAAATTATTGAGGATAATTCTTCGAGTGGTCAAGGCTTGTTAAATGAAGATCTTACCTTATCAAAAGGAACCCATAAATTCATTCTCATAAATATAAAATCGGCGGCGTGGAGAGCGCCACGATTGGGATTGTCTATTAAAAGTAAATCTACCAATTCGAAAGATTTTCATGCCTATGATTCTTATCCGCCCAATATAAATACGGTGTCACCAATATTTGTTCAACCCGATGCGAAACCCCGTTTGTTAAGAGCGTTTGTAAGCTTTAACGGCGATGGCAAACGTTTGTCGCACACCATTGGCGTCGGTACGCCCGAAGGTGTTAATTATATTTACGATTTAGGAGCAGGAAACCTTGTTGGCGTTTGGCGAGGCGAGTTTGTCGATGCAACACCCATGTGGCATAGTCGAGGTGATGGTTCGTTTAAACCAAAAGGTGCGGTACAGTGGACCTTTTTAAATCAACCCATAGCACAACTTTCAGATTTGAATGCTCCTTTCCCGAAAACAGGAACAGCTCCAGATTTTGTTTCAAAAGGCTATGTTATAGATAAAACCACTTGGTTGCCCATCTTTAAATACCGATATAAAGATGTTGATATTGAAAATAAAATCACACCCGATGTAAATAATAATTATGTGATTCACGACATTCAATTTTCAAAATCCGGTTTAACAAATTGGTATTATAAATTGGCTTCTGGCGAGGTTGAAAAAATGTCTGATGGCGCTTATCTTATAAAGAATCAACAGTATTACGTTAAAGTGCAGTCGGATCAAATCCCTTTAATACGAGAAGTAAACGGCGAAACAGAATTGATAATTCCTGTAGATGGTAGTAACATTAAATATGAAATAATTTGGTAAATATGATAGACAAAGTAATTCATAATAAAATAAAAGTAATAGTATTATTAATGGTGATTGGTTTTTCACAAATTATACTGGCTCAAACCACAGCAAAAGAAGAAGATTATTACCGCATAACAAAAGTACCAACTCCTGAAGGAGTAAAGATTGAAGGCGGCGGAGTTTTGTCGCTGCCTGATGGCAGTATTGCGGTCTGTACCAGACGTGGCGATGTTTGGATTATAGAAAACCCAACCATGGCTAATGGCTATCCATCTAAATTTATAAAGTTTGCATCCGGATTGCACGAACCATTAGGATTGGCATACAAAAACGGAGCATTATACACCGCACAACGGGGCGAGCTTACAAAACTTGTAGATACTGATGGCGATAGGATAGCCGATGTTTACGAAACTATTTATGCGTGGCCATTATCAACACATTACCACGAATATTCTTTTGGTCCTGTTTTAGCTCCGGATAATGCGTTTTTTGTAACGGCGAATGTAGCTTTTGGAAATGAAGAGTGGTGGCGCGGAGAGAGTCGTGTGCCATGGCGTGGGTGGACCATGAAAATTTATGAAGATGGCCGAATGGAACCTTGGGCCACTGGAATGCGTTCGCCAGCGGGTTATGGCTTGATTGATGATGAGTTGTTTTATACCGATAACCAAGGCGATTGGATTGGTTCAGGAGGTTTGTGGCACTTGCCTAAAGGCGTGTTTACAGCGCATCCTGCGGGACTTAAATGGAGCAAATATCAAGATTCACCAATACAACTTACTGAAGCGGAGTTTTATAGTAAAATAGATAAACGCCAAATCAAAAAAAATGGACACTACGTAAAACCTGAAAATATTATTGATGAAGAAAACCCCGATTTTGTTTATAAAGCCAAGGCGTCTTTTCCAGAAATGCAATTGCCTGCAGTGGTATTGCCTCACGGTATTTTGGGTATTTCAAATTCTGAAATAAAAGTAGATGAAACAGGTGGGAAGTTTGGGCCATTTAGCGGACAGGTTTTTGTTGGCGATATGGGACAAAGCAAAATTATGCGTGTGGTTCTTGAAAAAGTCAAAGGAGAATATCAAGGGGTTGCGTTCGATTTTAGATCGGGCTTTCAATCCGGAGTGATGCGTATGGATTTTGACCACAACGGAAACCTTTTTGTGGGTGAAACCAATAGAGGTTGGGGATCGGCAGGCACCACCAATTCCGGTTTGGAATTCCTGACGTGGACAGGGCGCATTCCTTTTGAAATGAAAACCGTAAAATCGATGCCCGATGGTTTTGAAATTGAATTCACAAAACCTGTTGATAAAAATTCTGCTGAGGATTTAGATTCGTATAAAGGCAAAAGTTATATCTATAAATACCACGCCGCTTATGGCAGTCCGCAAACCAATCTGGAAACCATTAATTTAAAAGGTGTTAAAGTGAGTGACGATGGTTACAAAGTGCGTATTGTTACCGATAATTTAAGGCCGTTTTATGTGCATGAAATCACTTTAAACGGTGTTAAGGAAAAGGAATCGGGTCAGTTAACATTGCACCCCACTTTTTATTATACGTTGAACAATATTGCTGAAGGCGATAAATTAGCCATGTCTCAACTGTCAACCAAACGGTCGTCAAGTTTAACAAAGAAAGTGGTGAAAAAAGCTAAAGTCATTAAAAAACCTGGAGCTAAAAAGACGAAAGTTGTTTTAACTGATGAACAAGTGCAACCTCTATTAACCAACAATACGTGTGTGGCCTGTCATCATAAGGAAAAAAGAATTGTGGGGCCTTCTTTTAAGTTAATAGCCAAACGCAATTATTCCGATGAGGAAATGGTGGAACTTATTTATAACCCACAGCCTAAAAACTGGCCGGAATATGCCACACCTATGGCGCCCATGCCTCAAGTTCCAAAAGACGAAGCACTAAAAATTGCGGCTTGGATTAATGCTTTGGATTGATGGTTTAATTTTTTTGTCATTTCGACTCTGCTCAAGGTAAACTTAGAGAAATCTTATATTGATGAGGTTTATCCCCATAAGTTTCACTTTATATCTTCAAACAAAATATATTTTGTTTTCGATAGTGTTCGGAATGACATAATTTATTCGAGGTTTATTACAGGAAAATACTCTTATCTATTAGCCTTCTTAAGTAGTCTTTCGTTCTGGAAGGGGCTCGAACTATTAAATATTATTTTCATAAAACCTTAACGAAACCAATGCAATCTTTTATAAAACCAACAAAAACTAATTTTTAATAATCTTTTTGGTGACACTTCCTCTATCAGATATTATATTTATGAAATACATTCCTTTCGGAAAAGATTTTAAATCAATTTCTTTGGATTCCTTGTTTTTCTCAAAAAGTAATTTCCCTGCAACTGAATATATCTTAATATTTTCAATATTTATTCCTAATTTAGTAGATGTATAAATTTTATCATTTGTTGGATTTGGATAGATTTTAAAAGAATCAACTAACTTGTTTTCACTAACATTAAGAGTATTATTAACAATTTCGGTACTAATCGTATTAGTAATAATAGGTGAATTAAAATCAAAATAAATATCTGCTTTACCAGTTATAACATCTCCAACATTTACATCAGTTATTGGTTTAATTTTAAATGCAACAAAGCCATGACTGTTAGGTTCATCATCTTGTTCTGCTGGTAGTAAAATGTTATCAAAAATGAAATCTACTAAATTACCCTCTGTTATTTGAGTTCTATAAGAGTGGCTGGATGATACTGGTAAAAATGTGTCCCAATCTAATTTATCTTCTAAGACATCTCTAATTCTTACATTAATAGCGCTTGCTGTTCCTTTATTTTGAAAACGAATAATATAATGTAGATATTCACCTATTTCTTCAATTGAAATTTTACGTCCTTGTACCACTTGCTTATCATTGGGGTCAAAAGAGTTTACAACGATTTGATTGAATTCAAAAGTATTATCAGATAAATTAATATCAGTTTCATTAGATGTAATAAATACAGATAGCGGCAATACGTCATCTGCATTTACAATTGAAGGGGCTTCAGTATTCAAAATTACATTTACAACTCTACTTTCAAAAGGCAATAAATTACTATAATTATAAGTAAGTGTATTGATAGTTTGTAGATTCGCGGATTGAGTTGAACTTACAAAAGACTGTAATGTATTGTCAAACTGAAATTCTATATTACCTTCTGAAATTGTTGTTCCTGTATTCTCATATACAATTTGATATGTAGTATTAAACCCAGGACGTGCTTCTGTAATAGGAAGAAGAGTAACAGACACATTATTTTCAATTGTATTTGCAGAAACACAAAAATCAGCTATTTTCTTTCCTTCTACTCCAATAAATTCTATTTCACTCAAATTTGGAGTAATGTTAAATCTGCTATCAGCAACCTCAACATTATACATGCCATTCTCCTTTACAGGAAACTTATAAAAACCAAGCTCATTTGTAAAACTTGTAGTCTTTATATTATCTTTAATTGTATTTATTTTTAAATTTTTTGCTGGTATTGAATGGTTGGAGCAACCATTGTTTTGATTGTCAAAAGAAACTATACCAGTAATTGCATTCCCATCTAAATCATACATATAAACTATACTAGATTGATAATAATTTGTAACCAATCTATTGCCTTGGCCTGAGAGCTCAATAGCATCTGGAGCGCTACAGCAAGAATTAGATTCTATATCAATGCCATAAGGTTCCCAAAAGATTCCATTAAAATTATAAACTCTTGTATAAAATATATCATTATTAGGTGAACCATCGTTAGGTATTATATTTACGGATAATCTTTTACCGTCATCTGATAAAGAACCTAATACACTTTCGACAAGCGTATTCCCCATTTGCACCCAATCATTTCCATCATATTGAAACGTTTTAACATAATTTTCTCTGACACTATTACCACCAGCACCAGCCGCTAATATCAGTCCATTTCTTGACAAAGAAACTCTGGTGTAACTAAAACTCTGCTCTGCTGTTCCCGATAAATCATTTCCTCTTTGTTTCCAAGTATTAGTTTCTGAGTTATATTGAAAAACCCTGACTTTAGCTAACTCATTGTAATCAGGGTTTTTAGTTTCATTAATTGCAATATATTTCCCATCTGGAGACAAAGAAATACTTACTCCAAAATGTTCATTGAAAGAAGTACCATTATCAATGGGTAATCCAAGTTCCACCCAAACTCCATTTACTAGTTCATAAACCTCAACTCTTCCGGCAGTTCTTCCAATATCTCTAAATTCAGGGATTCCCACAGCTAAACTTAATCCATCTTCTGATATAGAAACCGAATAACCCAAATTGTCCTGATTAACTCCTTGTATATTTTGTCCAACTTGAACCCAATTATCGTCTATATAATCATATACTTTAACTTCTCCTCCTTCTCCATTTTCATAAGGAATATTAGGATCATTTCTGGGAGCTCCGAAATCATATGGAGCTCCAATTGCTATTCTATTACCAGAACTTGATAATGAAATAGATTTACCAAATTGACTGTCATCAGAATCTCCAATAAGTGTTGCTCCTTTTTTAACAAATTCATTGTTAACATAATCATAAATTTCTACATAGCCTGAGTCCGTAAAAGCCTCAGAATTATTTACCCCTACAGCTAATACACTACCATCTTTATTCAGGCATAATGTCTTTGAATTTTGAGAATTAACATTCAATTCATTTTCTAAAGTAATATTCGAAGTAATGCAAAAATTTAAAGTTTCACTATTACCAAAATCATCAAAACCTATTTCTTTAGTCTGTGTAAAATCTAGATATTTATAATTACCTTCTGAATCCAAAATAATATTATAAGCACCTATATTAGTCAAAAGAGAGTAATTTCCATCTTCATCAGTATAAGCAGAAATAATTTCATCTCCCTTAATCGCAGAAACCTTTATTCCTTCCAATTGAATAGATTTTGATAAACAACCATTATTACCAAAATCAGCAGAGATTTTTCCAGAAACTTCATTAAAACTCACCTTGTATACTTGAGTAACATATGGCGCACCAACCCTATTTTGAAATGCCAATGTACTTCCATCTTTAGATAATGATATTGATTGACTAGTTTGCCCACTATTGTTTTCAATATCATTAAATTTAATCCAATTCCCTTCTAATTCAGAGTACTTGTATATTTTTACAAAACCAGATGAAGATCTAGATAAGGATACACCACTGACCAATTGTTTACCATCACCAGATAAAGACACTGAAACACCTAATTTATCATTTTTTTTATCTCCATCTATATCTTGTCCTACTTGAATCCATTCAGCATTATTATATTTAAAAACTCTTACATGTCCCGTAGAATTCAACCCTTTTTCATCATTGTATGCAGCCCCAATAGCTACTATTGTGCCATCACTTGAAATAGAAACAGAGGCTCCAGAGGCATCACCTACTCTTTCACCAATGATATCACTTCCTAATTGCTCCCAATTGTTTGTTGCTAAATTGTAATCAAAAATTCTAACCACTCCAAGATTTAATTTATATGAATTACTTTCAGGAAGATATTCACTATATCCTGATCCACCTACTGCCAACCTTTCACCATTATTTGAAATAGAAACTGATTCTCCTAATTTATCGGCATAATAGGGAGACACTCTACCTCCAGTAATATTCTGCCCTATTTGTTGCCATTCATTATTTTTAAAATTGTAAACACGAATATACCCTACATCGATAAATGGATTTCCTATACCTGGAGCCCCTAAAGCAATTATTGATCCATTACTGGAGAAAGACATTGAAGAACCCAATATATCAGTACTATTTTCTCCACTTATAACATTACCTAATTGAATCCATTCAATTCCATTAAATTGATAAATTCTCACATGGCCATAATTAGAAGAAACCTCAGCTGTTTTAATAGAATAAATCGCAATACGACTACCGTCACCGGACATCGTAATAGAAGAACCAAACCCATCTCCACTTACTTCTCCATTAATTGTTTGGCCTAATTGACTCCAATTTCCATTAATATTTTCAAAAACTTTTACTTTATGAATACCAATACCATTAGATGGGATATAACTAGTAACCACTTTTGAACCATCCGATGAAATTGAAACAGGGCTTCCTGAAGAACTTGGAATATTTTCCCCAATTTGGATTTGCGCATTAATATTTGAGAAAATAAATAGAAATAAAAACGAAAGTATTAGTTTTTTCATAGCGAGATTGAGTATTATAAACAAATAAACTAAAAAAAAAGTGAATAATAGAAGGTTTTTAATCCTTTTTGAAAAGATTGCCTTACAACTAAGAATTCCTTCTTTTTATCGTTTAACTATAATGAAGATCTGCTTTTATCAAGTTAAAAGGGAAGCTAACTATTCTTTCTTTAATCTATTAATTTCTAAACCAATCATTTTAACATAGCCCTCTTGGTTTTCCGTAATTAAATACATCCTAAAACAAAAAAACATCCAAATCTTCTTCACAGAAAAAGGAAAGTTTTCTGTTGAAATCCAAATTAACTTTGGTATAAAACTAAGTTTTAGATTTCTTTAGGAACAACACAACGTCTCATTAATTATCAAAAAATCTAATTTCTCAGATATTTCTTTTTGCTTCCAACACTTTGGGATTAGGTTTGTTCTAATATAAAGAGTTTTATATATAATTGATTCACAATAACTTCTAACGTTTATAATTCAACAATATCCAATTCGCATTGGTTATATTTTGCATTTTGTCTTTTTCATTTTTAAATACAAGATATAGCGAAGCTTCATCCGTTTGTGGTTTTACGGGTATGTTATAATATTTCATTTGGCTTTTGTCTTTGTTGAAATATTTTAACTGTGTTTTGCCAATAAGATTTCCGTTAGGGGCGTTTTCCCTAATTTCAACAGTACCTTCATAAGCATAATTGCCCGCGAAAAAGGTGGCGAATTTTATGCTTTTTAAATCTTTTAAAGGCATAGTATCAAATTTTAAATAGGAATTATGGACAATAGAGCCCACAAGGTTTTCGCCTTCGGTATTCCAATTTCCTAAGCCTTCACTTTTTTCAATGGCGCTTTCGGCTTGAATTTTAGGCGCTTTAAAAATAATTTGGTCTCTGGCCGAAAGCATGGATTCTGGTTGTCCGTCGTTGCCATTATCCAAATAAGAAGCCATTAAAACATACATGCCTTCGTTTTTACTGCCAATATGCTCGTTAAATGTAATGCTACCTTTTATGGGTAATTGCTTTTTTGCTTCGGCTTTACTTGGTTTCAGCGACAAAATATAAGTTACCATTTTGTCAACTTCATCGGGCTTTAATTGCGGGTGCGCAGACATCATGGTTTCTCCCCAAACACCGCTTCCGCCTTTAATGATTTTACTAATTAAATAACCCGCATCTTTGGTGGTGTATTTATCGGCAATCTCGATGTAACTTGGGCCATTTACCTTTTCGTTGGTTGCATGACAAGCTTTGCAATCGCTGCCATCAATAAGTTTTCTGCCTTCGGGCACCGTATTTTGTTGATGCCCCAAAGTAGCTTTTATTAAATCGTTGCCTTCCGGAATATAATCTAAAGTTACTTTTACTTTGTTGGCTGCAATTGAACCATCTTCGGTACTGCCATCTTGCCTATCGTTAACAATTACTTTATAATTTATTTTTTTATTATCCCAATAGGATGTGTTATCGGGGTCAATTTGAATGCTTAATTCCGGTGGGTCGTTACCAACTAAAAGCTTGGTTTTTGCTGTTGATGTTTCGCCTTCTTTATCGGTTACTTTTAATTGCACGGTGTAAGTCCCGGATTGCTCAAAGGTGAATGACGGATTTGCTTTTGTTGATTGCACTTCGTTATTGGTAAAGGACCATGCATAAGTGAGTTTATCATTATCATAATCAATAGATTCCAATCCTGAAAAATTTACCGTTAATGGTGCGGCTCCAACCGTTTTATCTGATGTGATTTTGGCAATAGGTTTTCTGTTTCCTTTGATATATGATACTCTATTTAAACGCGCATCTAGGTTTTGGGTGTTCCATTTTTGACCGTATTCTAAAACATATAAATTTCCATCCGAACCAAAAATCATATCCATAGGATGCGAAAACTCTGTGGATGGCATAAACGGTTCTGCTTTTTTATAATCGTAGTTTTCATCGAGCGTTACTACATAAATCCAATCGCGCATCCACTCGTAAACAATCAGCTTGTTTTCAAAATATTCTGGAAAAGCATATTCGTTTGCCTTGGGATAATCGGAAACATGATAGATAGGACCCGCCATAGGGTTTACACCACCAACACCCAACCACGGGAATTCCTCAGATTTGTCATAAGAATACCAAATAAGTGATTCTTGAGCTACGGGAAGTTCTTTTAAACCGGTGTTGTTTGGGGAATTATTGACTAAATGATTCGGGTCGAATTTTGCTCCCGATTCTTGGGTTGCAAAATTATAATCGTTATATACCTGATTGTTTCCTCTGGTATACGGCCAACCCCAAAACCCAGCCTTTCTGGCTTGGTTAAACTCACCCAGGCCTTTAGGCCCTCGGTTGGCATTGTCGACACCAGCATCGGGACCTACATCGCCCCAATACACGAAGCCTGTTTTGCTATCTATTGAAGGTCTGAATGGGTTTCTGCAACCCATCACATAAATTTCCGGCTTTGTATTTGGTGTTCCTTTGGGGAATAAATTTCCCTCTGGAATGGAGTAGGTGCCATCATCTTCGGGTTTAATTCTTAAAATTTTTCCTCTTAAATCATTGGTGTTTGCGGCTGATTTTTGCGCGTCCCAAAGGGCTCTCCCTTCGCGCTCGTCAATGGGTGCATAGCCTGACGATTCAAACGGGTTGGTATTATCGCCTGTGGTGATAAATAAATGTCCGTTAGGACCAAACTCTAAAGCGCCACCGCTATGGCAGCATTCCCGTATCGTGGGAATTTTGAGGAGGATTTTTTCAGAATCTAAATCCAGTTTTTTGTCAACCAAATTAAAACGCGATATATGTTGCAAAGGTTCATCGCCTGGAGCAGAATAAAACAAGTAAATCCAACGGTTTGTTTTATAATTGGGGTCTACTGCCAAACCGAGTAAGCCATCTTCATTACCGTAAAATAAATCGAGTTGTGCAATGGTTTCGGTTTGTTCTGTTTTAAAATCGTATAGTTTTAATGCGCCTCGGCGTTCTACAAATAAAATACCTTCATCTGGTAGTTCATCCAATTCCATAGGTTCATTCAAATTAAAATCCAACACGTGTTTTACAAATCGGTTTTCTGGTGGCACACGATCTGATGTGGCTTTTGTATAGTCGAGCGTATTTTTGCCGATAGCATATTTAATCCCACCTAATAAATGATTTAAAAATATGGGGTTTTCAAAGGTTTCGTTGGTGTGTCCCATTTCGGTATAAAAAGCGCGACCACCATCAAAATTATGATACCATGAAATAGGATGATTGTCACCATTTGTACCTCCCTGGTAACTGGTTTCGTCTATGGTAATTAATACATTAATATCTGGGTTGATGTCTTTAAAATTATACCACTCATCTTCTTTTATCCAAGGTGTTTCAAGGTTTTTGGTCGATTCATGATTTTTATCTATCACATTTAGTATCGCTTCTTGAATTTTTGGATGGCCATCAAAATAAGCGCCAACAAGTTTGTTGTACCACGGCCATTCGTATTCCGTATCGGTAGCAGCATGCACGCCTACAAACCCACCACCGGCTTGAATATAGCGCTCAAAATCTGCTTGCTGTACGTCGTTTAGAATATTGCCCGTGGTGTTTAAGAAAACGACTGCTGAAAATTGTTTTAAGGAATCCTCAACAAAATATAGGGAATCTTCAGTGGCAACAACGTTAAAGTTATTTTCTTTTCCCAGTTTTTTTAATGCCTTTATTCCAACTTCAATAGAACCGTGTCTGAAACCTTCAGTTTTACTAAACACCAGTATTTTTTCTTCTTTTGTGCCACATGACATTATCATAATACTTATGACGAAAATCAGAATGGATTTTATAAATTTAGGTTTCATTTTAAGATATTTAAGTTGAATATTGGTTGTTATATGTAGCTGTTTATAAGCTGTTCTAAAAGCTCTTGTTTACCGCTTTTCAATTCGGGTTCTCCACTGTTTGAAGCTAACTGATACAGGTCCTTTAAACCTAATTTGCCTGCTTCAAAATCCTTACCCGACCCAATACTAAACGAATCGTATCGTTTTTGTTTCATTTCCAAATAATCGGAATCAGATAAGATTTTTTCAGCTGTTAAAAGTGCTCTCGCAAAGGTGTCCATACCGCTAATATGCGCTATAAATAAGTCCTCCATATCGGTAGAATTCCGCCTTGTTTTAGCATCGAAATTAATACCCCCATGTTCGAAGCCTTTGTTCTGCAATATAATCATCATAGCTTCTGTAACTTCGTATATGTTGGTTGGAAACTCATCGGTATCCCAACCATTTTGATAATCCCCTTTATTGGCATCAATGCTTCCCAACATATTCGCATCGGCGGCTACCTGTAGTTCATGGGCAAAAGAATGACCCGCTAAGGTGGCGTGGTTGACCTCTAAATTTAATTTAAAATCTTCTGCCAAATCATATTTATTTAGGAAACCCAATACCGTTGCAGCATCAAAATCGTATTGATGTTTGGTGGGTTCCATAGGTTTGGGTTCAATAAAAAATGTGCCTTTAAAACCTTGAGCTCTGGCATAATCTCTCGATTTGGTTAAAAACATGGCTAAGTGTTCTACTTCCTTTTTCATATTGGTATTGTGTAACGACATATAACCTTCGCGTCCGCCCCAAAACACATAACCAGTGCCTCCAAGTGCTATGGTAGCATCAATGGCATTTTTTACCTGAACTGCCGCATTAGTTAATACACTAAAATCTGGATTTGTTGCCGCACCATTCATGTATCGTGGGTTAGAAAACACATTGGCTGTGCCCCAAAGTAGTTTAATGCCATATTTTGCTTGTTTAGCTTGGGCGTAAGGTAAAATGTTATGTAACCGTTTTTCGATTTCAAAAACACTGCCATCACCCACTAAATCGGTGTCGTGAAAACAATAATAGGGAATACTGAGTTTATCAATAAACTCGAAAGCCGCATCCATTTTGTGTTTTGCAGCGGTTAAGGGCTCTGGGTTATCCCAAGGAAACGTTTTTGTTCCGGGACCAAAAGGGTCACCGCCTTCGCCACAGAAGGTATGCCAATACGACACAGCAAATTTTAAATGATCCCTCATTGTTTTGCCGTTAACTAGTTGGTCTTCGTTATACCATTTGAATGCAAGAGGGTCTTTTGAATCTTTTCCTTCGTATTTAATTTTATTGATTTTTGGAAAATAATTGCTCATGTTAATATGTTTTTTTTAATTCTTTTTCCCAATTACGGTAGGCTTCTTTTATTTTAGATTGGATGGCTTTATTTGGTTGGATGGTTTCTAATTTTTTAAACCGACTAAAAGCTTCATCGGAAGATTTATAAACACCAGCGCCAAGGCCACTACCTATGGCTGCGCCAATGGCACCATCGGTGTCGTATATTTCAATTTGTGCACCAGATAGGGTCGCTAAAGTTTCTTTAAAAATGCGACTTTGAAACATATTGTTGTTTCCTGCTTTTATAACATCTAACTTCAATCCCATGGATTTCATAATATCGATGCCATACTGAAAAGAAAAAACAATGCCTTCTTGTGCCGCGCGTAATACGTGCGCTTTGTTATGGATGTTAAAATTAAGATGTTTCCATGTGCAGCCATTATTTGCGTCCTCCAAAATACGTTCGGCACCGTTCCCAAAAGGAAACACTTGCAAACCATTTGAACCCACCTCAACAGTTTCAGCTAATGCATTCATTTCAGAATAACTCAAACCTTGGGTTATGTTTTTCCGAATCCATGCATTTAAAATTCCTGTGCCATTAATACAGGCCAATACGCCATATCGCGGTTGCCCAACGTTATGGTTAACATGCGCAAATACATTGACACGCGAACTTAAATCGGGTTTTATATCATCAACAACACCATAAATAACACCGGAAGTCCCTGCCGTTGCTGCAACTTCACCCGGTTTTAGTACGTTTAAAGATAGGGCATTATTAGGTTGGTCGCCCGATTTAAAAGACACGGGAATGCCTTGAGGAAGTCCTAATTGATTTGCAATATCGTTGGTAATTGTGCCATGGGAACTAAAGGTATCGTGGATTTCTGGAATTAAGCTTTCCTTTAAACCATAATGATTTAAAAGCGTTTTGGAAATTTTATTGGCTTTAAAATCCCAAAAAACACCTTCGGATAAACCACTTACAGTACATGTAATTTTATTGGTGAGTTTCATGGCAATAAAATCACCCGGTAGCATTATTTTATAAATACGCTCATACACTTCGGGTTCATTATCTTTAACCCATTTTAGTTTTGATGCGGTAAAATTTCCGGGAGAATTTAAAAGGGTTTCCAAACAATAATCGCTTCCTAAATTATTAAAGGCTTCTTTACCAATTTCCGAAGCACGACTATCGCACCAAATAATTGAAGGTCTTAATACTTGTTTGTTTTTATCGACTAAAACTAGCCCGTGCATTTGATATGAAATACCAATAGCCGCAATAAGCGACTTGTCTATTTGTGCATTTTCAATAAGTTTTGGCACGATTAGTTTTACATAATCCCACCAAAGTTCCGGATTTTGCTCTGCCCACCCATGGCGATGCGCCAAAATATCCATTTCGTTTTTTGGTTCGAAATTTTGAGCAATTATGGCGCCATCAGAAACTTGCAATAAGCTTGCTTTTATAGATGATGAACCAATATCCAATCCCAATAAATACATAGTTAATCGCGTTTGTTCATTTTTCGGTTTATGCTAAAAACTGTAATTTAATTTTAATAAAACCCGTCTTCGCAACACGGGAAAAACCACAAAACTGGCATCTGGATTTGCGGCAATAAATTCAGGAGTTGCCCCATTGGCATTGGCTCCAAAACTATTAGCACCAAAAAAGTTTGCTAATCCTTCTGAATTAAAAAGATTGGTTACCAAAATATCTGCTGATAGGTTTTTACTTATTTGATAGCCCGCGCCTACATTAAAAATACTATAGGCCGGAAGATTAAATCCGTTTGAAACGTTGCCATAACGGTTGCCCATAAACTGCCATTTTAAAAAGGCTATAATTCTATCTTTTTGATATTCGCTACTCAGGTTAAACATAAGTTTAGGATTAAAGGGAAGCGTTTTTCCTGAGAAATCTAAAATACTGTCATCGCTGGTATCTACCGAACCTGCGGCGTCATAAACTTTCCATTCGGTAGCTTTTGGATTTTGAAGAATCCCGTTGAAACGGAAGGTGAAATTCTGAACCGGTGAATACACGCTTTGCCACTCTAAACCTATTGTTCTAGAGGTGTTAAACTGAATAGGTGTGTAGAAAATACTATTGTTGCTTCCGTCAAATTCAAAGTTTGCAATGCCAATGTTTTTAAGCTGACTCCAAAATAGTGTGCTTGTAAATGAAAAGTCTTTTAGGATATATTTTACACCAATTTCAGCTTGATTTATTTCTTGAACTTCTCCTTTTTTGTTGATGGGAACATTTGAAAAGTTATTGAAATAATAGTTCAATTCCGGCGCTTTATGTCCTTGTGAAAATCTAGCGAATAAAGCGGCTTCATCATCAATTTTATAATTAATACCACCTGAAAAAGAAAGGTAGCTATAATTATAATTGAAGTTATCTTGTTCGCCTGTTGGCGCTAAAATACCATTATCGTAAGCGGTATTATCGTTGCCATCTAAACCACCATTTTGTGTAAAAGGAGCAAAACGATCTTTACTACCTTTATGTTTAATGGTCTCGTAGCGTAAACCTAAATCTAAATGTACATTGTTGGAAACTTTCAAGCGGTCGTTAATAAACGTAGCTACTTGACTTACTTTGGCTCTGGAGTTCACAAAAAACAAACCGCCATAATTACTAAGCCCGTTTGAATCTGATAATGCAATTACTGGGTCTCCAGGGTTTTCGAGCGTTACCTGTAGCATTCTCGGGTTGGGTTCGTAGGTTGCAAAGGCAAAACTTCCTTGTGTAAATAAGGAGGTGTCCGAAAAGCCTAAGGCAAACCCTCCTGTAATATCATGGTTTTCCAAGGTTTTTTGCAAGGTAAATTGATTCATCCACTCGTCAGCTGTATTGTCTTTGTACCACGCCGAGGTTCCCATAAGGGCATCATTTGGTAATGTATTACCGGTTAAATATTGTGACCCTGTACCTGCAAAAATTCCACTATTGTCTATTCTTGCCAATTCATTGCCCGAGTTGGTATCGCGAAAAACAATTTGTCCAACAGGAAAAGGGTTTCCATTACTTACCAAATAGTAAAGCGTTGGGTCGCTAAGCGAAACAAATGCATTACTAATGGAAGTTTGCCAATTGGCATCTTTAGCAGAAAATTTAATATTGTTTTTTAACAACCAATTATTACCTAAATTTTGAGAGATATCAAACCCAAAAGCCAAATCTTTGGCATGAACACCCTGTGATGGATCAAAACTATTCGACGCGCCTTGTGTCAGGTTTCGCCCATCTGGAATACGACCGTTAAAACTGGGCATTAACAGCGATGTTGAACCAAAATCTTGACCGAAAGCAGGCGTAGGGTTATCCCAATTTGTGGCTGCAACACCTGTGTATCGGTTGGTGTAATCATCCAAAATCTTTCCGTAAAATTTTAAATACCCAAATGCATTCCTTTTAATAACATTGAATTTAAACTGTCCGCCTTTACTTAAGGTAAAATCTGTGTTTCTTGCGCCATCATCATGTCTGTAATGTCCGCCAGCATTGATAAACCAATTATTGCCTAATGGACCACCAATGCTCGCATCAAACTTATATAAGGCATTGCCTTCACCTTGAAAACCGTTGGAAAATTGGATGTTGCCACTAAACTTATTTCGAATACCTTGCGAAATAAAATTATAAATACCTCCGGGAGCATTAAGCGCCGTAATAGATGAACTGCCACCTCGTAAGGCCTCCACTTTTTGGGTGGTTAAATCTAAACGATGAAAAAGGTCTGGACTATAATACGAGTGTTGCACAAGGCTAACGGGCAGCCCGTCTTCTTGAAGCGATACATAATACCACCCCGTATCATCTTCAGCGGAAGCTGAAATACCTCGCGTGTAAACTTTAGTGAATACTTCACCTGCCGAGGCATCCGTGAATGTGCCTGGGATATTTTGAAGCAAACTTGCGGTGCCTTGTGGGTATTCCTGTTGAATAGCTTTAGAACTAAGTGTACTCATTGAGGTGCTGGATTCTAATTGTGTTCTCGGGTCGAAAATACCCGTAACCACTATGGTTTGAAGGTGTAGTAAATCTTCTTCCATAGTAAACGAAAGTGTTACATCATTTTGTGCAACTTTAATCGTATCCGATATGGTTTTGTATCCCAAATGAGATATGGTAATGGTATAATTATTGGAGCTGATATTTAATATATTAAATACGCCATCCGCACTAGTTGTGGCCGTTTGATTTGAAGGGCTTAATTGAATGTTTGCACCTTGTAACGGATTGCCATCAGTATCTTTTATAGCTCCATTAATGTTGGCTTGAGATGAAACGGTATTGCAAAAAACACTTGCTATTGTTATTAAAAAAAGTACTGTAATTTTGTTCATGTTTTATTTTGAAATAGGTTAAGTTTTTAAATTTTTATTATCGTTTGATAAAAATTCGATTTTAATCGTCTTCAAGCAAATCAAGTTAATGTTATTTATTGTTGTTTTTCCAAATTCTTAATTGATATAAAATGCCAAAGGCAGCGATTAACAACCCTATAAACTCTCTTGTGCCTTCCAAATAAGGTTTATCGTAAACCATTTCGCCAAAAATTTCTTCTTTGTTTTCTGTATTTAAGTAGTCAATAAATAATGAAAAATGAAAAGCTGAGTAAATTAATAAAGCAACTAGTATTATAATTAATAATGGTTTTGGAATAGGTTTAAAGCTGTTATATAAACAGATGATTGCAACAATAAAATATATTGAAAACCATAAAAGGCTGTCGGGATCATTCAATTGTATAACGGCAAAAATGATAAAGAGAATACAAAGGATAAAATTAGTAATCTTCTTTTTTTTGCTTAATGGTCGATTAGGATTCATTGGTTTATTAATGCGTTATAAGGTCCAGCCTTCGCGATAGGTTCTTTTTACAAATTGGTTGGCTTCATCAAAATTCGTTATTTTCATAGTTTCGCCATTCCAAAGTAATTTTTTTCTACCGGGATATTCAAACCTATTGCCTTTTTGTGTTCTTAAATTGTAACTTCTTATGGCTAGATTGCCCATTAAAACGCTTTCGGTTAATGGTCCGGCGTAGTCGAAAGAGGAGGTAAGTGCTTTGTGCTTTTCCTTGCCATAGCCATCTTTACAGGCTTCAACCCAAGAGGCGTTATGTCCGCTTTCAGGAAGCGTGCTTTTTTCGGTATCTTCAAATGTTAACAAATCTCCATTATTTAAGTACACTTTTGGAGCAACGCCATAGGTTCCACAAGTCATAATCCCTTTATCACCAATCATAATTACACCATTGGCACTATCGTGATCTCCAATAGGGTGATCGGCCGGAATTAAATCGGGGTGGAACGGTCTCAATCCCCCATCAGACCATGTGAGTTTAATTTCTGAAGGATTTTTTGCCGAAGCTGGAAATTTTAATTGTGTTCGTGATGAAGGCGGACAAGATTCTGGCAAATATTCTGGCGACCAATCTCTTTTAAAGACTGCGCCAACGCTACTCTCAACTTCCGTTGGATACCCTAATCCTAAAACCCGAAAAGGCGGATCGATTAAATGGCAACCCATATCGCCTAAAGCGCCTGTGCCAAAATTCCACCAACCACGCCATTTAAACGGATGGTATAAGGGGTGGTAATCGACCATTTTAGCGGGGCCAACCCAAGAATCCCAATCCAATCCATCTAACATCGCAGGTTTATCGGTTGGTGTGTGTATGCCTTGAGGCCAAACGGGTCTGTTGGTCCAAACATGGACTTTATTTACGGTGCCTATTTTACCCTCATCAAACCATTTAATCATTTGTTTTACGCCATTGCCCGAAGCGCCTTGGTTGCCCATTTGCGTTACCACTTTATATTGGTTTGCTGCTTCGGTAAGCATTCTAGCCTCATAAATACTATGCGTTAATGGCTTTTGTACATACACGTGTTTGTTCGATTTTATAGCAGCCATAGCAATTACGGCATGGGTGTGGTCGGGTGTTGAAACGGTTACCGCATCGATATTCTTCACATCGTCAAATAGCTTACGATAATCGCGATATTTTAATGCTTTGGGGAATTTGTCCATCAATCGTTTTGATTGATTCCAATCTACATCGCAAATAGCGGCAATATTTGAAGCACCGTTGTTCCAAGCGTTAATGGCATCAGAATACCCTTTGCCACCACCACCAATAACGGCAATATTAAGTTTATCACTTGGTGCAATATACCCTTTGCCCATAACATGTCTTGGAATGATTGAAATTCCCAATGAGGTTAAAGCAGTTTTCTTAATAAAAGCCCTTCTGTTATTTGCTTTGTGATTTTTCTTCATTTGTTAATAATTTAAAAATTATCTGATGCTTTATAGGCTTCAATGACCGCTAATTCTCCTTTTTTACCTTGAATGGAATTTCCGTGCTCCATACCTAAAATGCCTTTAAATCCTTTTGAATGAATGTGTTTGAAAACATTTTTGTAATTTATTTCACCTGTTGTTGGCTCCTTTCGACCCGGATTATCGCCGATTTGAAAATAAGCAATTTCGTCCCAACACGCATCAATATTCGGAATTAAATTTCCTTCTTGGATTTGTTGGTGATAAATATCGAAAAGAATTTTGCACGAAGGCGAATTTACAGCTTTACAAATTTGATAGGCCTGAGGAGATTCGGTTAAAAACAACCCAGGATGATCTCTAAAATTTAAAGGTTCTAATACCATGGTTAAATTATGAGGTTCTAAAATAGCCGATGCTTGTTTGAGGGTTTCTACAAGATGAGCGGTTTGATAATCGATATTTTGACTTAAATCTACATGACCCGGAACTACCGTCATCCATTTGGCATTAACCCGTTTTGCGACTTCTACAGATTCCTTTATTTCATTTAAAAAGGCATTGCGTTCGTCAATATTTCCACTGGCAAGATTAGGCTCTTTCCAATAAATTTTATGAGCCACAAAAACACCCATGGTCATATTTCTATCACGCATGGTTTTTGCCATTTTTTCTTGAGTTTCAACCGCACGATTTTTCATTCCATTGTCCTCAAAAGCAGTAAAACCTTGGTCTGCCATAAAATTTAACTGATCTATAGGATCATTCCCTGCATGGTTTTTAAACATCCCTAAATGTGGTGCGTATTTTAAGTTAAAACTAGGACTGTTTTTTTGTGAATCTAAAATATTCATCGCATTAACTCCAGTAACACCAACGCCTAATAAAGATGCGGTAGCAGTACTTTTTTTTATGAATGACCTTCTTTTCATCATTAAATAAATTTAGTTTTTCCAGGTACGGGAATAGGGTAGTTACCGTTTACATCGGGTGTTATTGGTGGTACGGAATCAAAAGTAAGCGTATCTTCGTCGGGAACTAATTTGTGCTCAAGTGCCATAGCTTCATCCCAGGTTATTTCTTTACCGGAATAGGTTGCCATTCTTCCTAAAATAGCCGTCATAGTACTTATGGCGCCATTTTCTGCATCGCTAATAACCTCTCCATTTCGTATAGATTTAAACAAAAGATTATGTTCTTGTTGATAGGGATTAATATCATTCTCATTATCGTGTGTATAAATGCTTGTTCCGTCATATTTCTTTAACCTTGCAGAGCCGCCTCCATCTGTATAAGCGGTTCCTAAAGTACCTTGAAAAGATTCATCAACTCGCGTTTTTGTTCCCGGTTGATGTCTGCACTGGCTGGAAATTATAATGCCGTTTTCATATTCAAATTCTACCACGTGATGGTCAAAAATGTGGCCGTGATCTTTTCCCTTGCGTACCTCTCTGCCTCCAGTACCACTGGCTTTTATTGGGTGTCCGCCAATAAACCAATTGGCAACATCAATATTGTGAATGTGTTGTTCTAAAATATGATCGCCACAAATCCAATTAAAATAATACCAATTTCTCATTTGGTATTCCATTTCCGTTTGGCTTGCTTCGCGAGGATTTACCCAAACACCTGCGCCGTTCCAATACACTTGCCCCGAAACAATTTGACCAATATCGCCTTTTTGAATTCGATTATAAGTTTCCATATAATTGGCCTGGTAATGCCTTTGAAGCCCCACCACTACGTTGAGTTTCTTCGCTTTTGCAACTTTGGCGGCTTCTAATACTTTTTTAATTCCTGCAACATCGGTAGCTAGCGGTTTTTCCATAAAAACATGTTTGCCTTGAGATACGGCATACTCAAAATGCTGAGGCCTAAACCCGGGAGGTGTGGTTAAAATAACAACATCGGCCGCATCAATGGCTTTTTTATAAGAACCAAAACCTACAAATTTATGCGACGGCTTTACTTTAAGTTTCCCTGTTTGGAACATTTTTGATAAGTTGGAATGGGCCTTTTCCAATCGATCTGAAAAAGCATCGGCCATGGCTACTAGCTCAACGTTTTCGTCTGCCCTTAACGCTTGACTTACCGCGCCGGTACCACGTCCGCCACAGCCTACAACTGCTAACTTTAATTTTTTTGTTTTATTGAAAACTGGGCTCGCGGTGAGTAGAGAAGGGGTTAATAAAATGCCTCCCGCAGCTAAAGATGTTCCTTTTACAAAGTTGCGTCGTGTTACTTGGCTTTTTTTTGGTTTCATAGTGTTCTTTTTAATTTAATCCGTAGTCTTCAATGGCGGTGAGCCAATAGGTTTTTATGTCTTCTTTTGAGGGTTGAATTTTGGGTCGTACCACACGAAACCCCACAAAGGGCGCATTGGTATGCCACCAATTACTTTTAGGAATTTGCGGGTCTCTTCTTTTCCATTTTTGCTTAGATTGACCTCTTGCGGTACAGCATAATTTATCTTTGGTATCTTTCCATGAGCCTCCACGAACCACTCTCGGGTATAATTCTGAAGGTGTATTCCAAGGATTTTTTTTTGGAGATGCGCTATAATAATCGGCATCGTATTGATCCATCACCCATTCTGAGACGTTGCCCAGTAAATCGTGTATTCCTAAACTATTGGCAGTTTTTAAGCCAACTTTTTCATATTTATCATTTGTGTTTTCTTTAAACCAGGCTACGTTTTTAAGGTTAGAATCCTCATCGGTTTTCCCTTTTTTGCATACATATTCCCATTCGGCTTCTGTTGGCAACCTGTAAAACACACCGGTTTTTGAAGTTAACCATTTACAATACATAAGGGCTGCATATTGTGTCATGTTTACAGCCGGATGGGTCGCTTTGCCCATATTAAAACTCATATCTACATACGGCGGTGTTGCTCCGGAAACGGCATCGATACCTAAATCGTTTAATGTTTCTTTGCTTTTAAACTGTTCGGGACCAAATTCACCAAATACAAAGGCGTCGTATTGTTCCCAGGTAATTTCGTGTTTACCCATCCAGAAATCATCGATTTCGACGTCGTGACTGGGTTTTTCATCAGCTTTACGCGTTGTATCATTTGCTCCCATTACAAATGTGCCTCCTTTTACCGCTACCATTTCAATGGTTATTTGGTCGTCTTTTAAGGTTTCCGAATAATCTTCAAACTCCTGGGCGTAAATTGTTCCTATGTGTATAATGCCTAGAAAAGTAAGTGTAAAATTTAGGGTGCTTTTCATTGTTGTAATTCTAGTATTTCTATGTTTTTAAACTCAACTGGATGGCTTTCACTCTGTAAGGAAATATATCCTTTTTTTAACGGTGTTCCTGTTTTGCTTTTCCAAAATGCTTCATTGTAATCTATTGAGCCACCTATTTGGGGTTTCGAATAAGTAAGCACATTTTCACCATTAATAAAATGTTTGATAATCGAGTCGTTTCTAACTTCAATTTCAAGATTAACCCATTGGTCACCATGAAAGGTTTTTGATGAGGAATTGATGCAATGTGGCGTAAATAATTCACCGTTCATTTCAACATGGGTTCCGGGAGTACATAAGTTTCCGGTGGGGCGTTCGCCAGTGCCCAAACCGCCTAAAAGTTGGACCTCAATAGATACGGGAAAGTTTTGGTTTAAACCCATTTTTTTAGGGTTTTCGCAATGAATCATCACGCCGCTATTTCGGGTTGCCCATCCTGCACCGTCTTTTATTTGTTCGCCAATAAAACGGTATTGCATTCTAAATTTATAACTCGAAAATGCTTTGTTATAAAAAATATGTCCGTACGAATTATTAAAAGAGCCATTGTATTCGTCGTAATTAACTTTCAATACGCCATCGTCTACAACAAAGGTGTTCTTGTAATTTTTACCCAAAGGCTGCCCTTTAATTTTAATGGTCCAATCTTTTAAATCCTTTCCATTAAATAGCTTTACCCAATTCTCTTTTTGAGGTGTTTTTAAAGACTGATCTTTATTGCTTTTACAATTAAAAAAAATTGCTGTGGCAATAAATACAATGGTAATAACATGGTTTTTTATCATCTGAAGTGGGGTTTTGCGCCGTGTTTTTAGTTATGGTGTTTCATTAAAAAAGTTAACATATTAATAGTCATAAATGACAAAAAAGAATAAAATTTCAATTAAATTCTTAAATACTTCGAAAATTAATTAATTTGCGCTATATCAATGTTCAAATTATTTCAGTGAAAATAAACATACAAAAAATACAGCCTTACGAAGCAAATGGAATTGTGTATCATGCCGATACGTGCTTACCGTTAGTTGATGCTTTTGATCGTAAAAAATTAAAATTTAAGGCGTTGGCACGACACACCTATCCGGGAGACCGATTGGATAAAAACACCTTAGGGTTAAACAGTATTGGGTATTGGGATGCCAACGAGCCACAAGATTGGGGCTTGGATTGGCACCGAAATGAAGGTATAGAATTTCATTTTTTGGAATCGGGCACTATGCCGTATTCGCAAGAAAACAAAGAAATGGTTTTACAGCCCAATTATCTTACTATCACTAGGCCGTGGGAAGCCCATAAAGTGGGTAACCCGCATATTGGCATGGGAAAGTTTTATTGGGTTATTATCGATTTGGGCGTGCGCAGGCCACATCAAGAATGGGAGTGGCCCGATTGGATAACCTTGACTCCGGAAGATTTAACCAGGCTCACAACCATTTTAAGGCAAAATGAAAAATCTATTTTAAAAACCGATAAAAAAATAAGGGATTGCTTTTTGCAAATTGGAAAAGCGGTGGATACCGATGTGGATGGCAGTAGTGCTTCTAAATTAAGACTCCTTATTAATTACTTGTTAATTTTGATACTCGATTTGTTGAATACAGACGATATTGTGTTAAACGAATCGTTGACCGATAGCTCAAGAAGTGTCAAGTTTTTTCTTAAAGAACTTGAAAACAATTTAACCGAAAACTGGACCATAGAATTAATGTCTCAGTCGGCAGGCGTTGGTTTAACCCGGTTTACACACCATTTTAAACGATTGACGAATTTAACGCCCATGCGCTACCTAACCATGAAGCGCTTAGAGATGTCGAAAAAAATACTTTTAGACCAAAGGGGTTTAACCATAGCCGAAGTGGCTTACATGTGTGGTTTTGCTACAAGTCAATATTTTGCAACTGTATTTAAAAAACACGAAAAATGTTCGCCAAATGCTTATAGGTTAAAGCATTCGGTTGAGCATTTTCAGTTTAATTAAACCTAATAAATCATACATGCTGGTTGTTTAAATTCTTTCACTGAATAAAAATACACATGCTTTTAAGTTCTTATATTTATATTCACGTGGTTAACTAAGTTTTACCATAAAATTAAATAATTACTAAACATGAATTTAAAACAGTCTCTTCACAAAACTACAGGTGTGATCATTGTATTGTCGTTTTTGGCTTTTTCAGCTTGTAAAAAATCTAAAGAAAATACCACCGCGTCAATAGAAAAAAAGAAGGAACAGCCTATGTTTTTTAAAATATCATTAGCGCAATGGTCTTTACATAAAAGGATTGGAAGCGGAAAAATGAGTCCTTTCGATTTTGCAAAAGAGGCCAATGCTTTAGGTTTTGAAGCCATTGAATATGTTAGCGGACTTTATAATAAAGAAATAAAAGAATTGGGTATTGATGCGGTTGTTGATACATTAAAAGCTGAAAGCGAAAAATATGGCGTAAAAAACCTTTTAATTATGGTTGATGGTGAAGGTAATTTGGCAAGTAGTGATGAAAACGAATTAAATGCTGCCGTAGAAAACCACAAAAAATGGGTTGATGCAGCTCAAGCTTTGGGGTGCCATTCCATTAGGGTGAATGCACATGGCAAAGGTACTTATGATGAGGTTTTGAAGCAAGCTGTAATAGGTTTAACCAAGCTGTCTGAATACGCCAAAACCAAAGGCATTAATGTTCTGGTAGAAAATCATGGAGGTTTTACATCAAACGGAAAATGGTTGGCAACAGTGATGGAAAAAGTAAATATGCCCAATTGTGGAACATTGCCTGATTTTGGTAATTTTTGTATCAAACGAAAAAGCGATGGATGCGAAGATGAATACGACAAGTATAAAGGGGTTAAAGAATTGATGCCTTATGCCATAGCTGTAAGCGCAAAGTCCTATGATTTTGATGAACAAGGAAATGACACAAGAATAGACTATACTAAAATGTTACAAATAGTTAAAGATGCGGGCTACACAGGTTTTATTGGTGTAGAGTACGAGGGCAGTAAGCTAGATGAGAAAGTTGGCATTTTGGCGACCAAAAAGTTGTTACTACGAGTTGGGAAAAAGCTATCTAATTAAAAACTTATCAAATTATATAATATGGAGAATATTAATAAAAACAAGCTTTTTTTAGCGAGCTGTTTAGCCTTAATTACAACAGCCATGACCTTTGCCATAAGGGCAAAACTGGAAACTGTTTTTGGGCCAGATGGCATCGGGTTAACTTTAGAGCAACTTGGGTATGCTTTTGCACCAGCCTTTTTTGGGTTTACCATTGCCATGATTGTTGGCGGGCCTTTAGTTGATTTACTTGGAATAAAAAAAATTACTTGGATTGCTTTTTTTACACACATTATAGGCATTGTATTAACCTTAATGGCAGACTCTATGACCTCGCTTTTTATTGCAACATTATTTGTGGGCATAGGCAATGGAATGGTTGAAGCAGCTTTAAATCCGTTAGTGGCATCCATGTATCCCGAAAGTAAAACCAAAATGCTTAACAGGTTTCATGTCTGGTTTCCAGGAGGTATTGTAATTGGTTCCATATTAGGATGGCTTATCATGGATGTCTTGGGGTTAAGCTGGCAGGTTATGGTGGCTACCTTATTTATTCCGTTAATTATTTATGGCCTGTTGTTTTTTGGAGAAAAATTCCCAGTAACAGAGCGCGTTCAATTGGGTATTAGCAACAAGAAAATGTTTAAAAGCGTATTAAATCCATTATTCTTATTTATGGTATTTTGTATGTTTCTTACCGCTGCTTCAGAACTGGGAACAACACAGCGCATTGAATCCTTGTTAAAAGAATCCGTTTCGGCGCCTTTGTTGGTGTTGGCATTTATAAATGGTATTATGGCATTGGGCCGATTATCCGCAGGTCAGGTCGTCCATAAATTAAGGCCATCGGGCATGCTATTGTATTCGGCTATCATCACTTTTATTGGTCTTTGGTTGCTCACAATTACCAGTGGCGGCATGACCTTTGTTGCAGCGGCTATTTTTGCTATAGGCGTTACTTTTTTCTGGCCAACAATGTTAGGTTTTGTAGCTGAGTATTTACCGGAAACCGGCGCGTTGGGACTATCAATTATGGGAGGAGCAGGCATGTTTTCGGTATCCATTGTATTGCCCGTGATGGGGAAATTGATGGACGATGCTAATGCAGCCGAGGCATTGCGAACCATGTCTATACTGCCCGCTATTTTAATTGTGGCATTTTTAGGATTGAATATTTATATGAAAAAACAAAGAAAAACCGTAGAAGCTTAATATATATTATGAGTAGAAAATTAAGAATGGGAATGATAGGAGGTGGGATCGGGTCATTCATCGGTGATGTCCACAGAAAAGCTTCCGCTATTGACGGCATGATTGATTTAGTATGTGGTGCTTTTAGCAGCAATGCTGAAAAATCAATTGCTTCAGGAAAGGCGCTTTATCTTGAGGCAGACAGATGTTATGGCAGTTATGAGGAAATGATAGTGAAGGAAAAGGAACTTCCAGAAGATATTCGAATGGATTTCGTGGCTATTGTAACTCCCAATCACATGCATTTTGCACCAGCTAAAATGGCACTTGAATATGGGTTTCATGTGGTTTGCGACAAGCCTTTAACATTAACTTTGGACGAGTCCGAAGCACTTCAAAAAGTGGTTAAAAACAGCGGAAAACTTCTCGCGTTAACCCACAATTACACAGGAAATGCCATGGTTAAACAAGCCAGAGCCATGGTGCAAAATGGCGACTTAGGCGAGATTAGAAAAGTACAAGTTCAATATTTACAAGGTTGGTTGTCTACTGCCGTAGAAAGTACAGATAATAAACAAGCCGCTTGGAGAGTGGATCCTAAAAAATCTGGAATAGGTGGTGCTTTGGGCGATATTGGTACCCACGCCGAAAATTTATTAGAATATATTACAGGTTTAAAAATTACCGAAATAGCTGCAGATTTAGGGCGGTTTGGTAAAGGAAGAGTGCTTGATGATGATGGCAATTTGTTGTTGCGTTTGGAAAACGGTGCCAAAGGGACCATGTCGATTTCGCAAATCGCATTGGGAGAAGAAAACAATTTAGCCATTAAAGTTTATGGTGAAAAGGGAAGCTTGGAGTGGCATCAAGAAAATCCAAATGAATTAATTACACGTTGGATAGACCAGCCCAAAAAAATATTTACGCCTAATGGCAACGGTTTGTATCAAGAAGCTTTAAACGTATCCAGAATTCCGGCAGGGCATCCCGAAGGATATTTAGAAGCATTTGCTACCATTTACAGAAATTTTGCTTTACACATTAAAGCCATAAATAATGGCGATACCATTAAAAAAACAGATTACCCAACGGTTGAAGATGGCATTCGAGGTATGAAATTTATTTACGCAGCCGTGGAGAGTGATAAAAACAATTCAATTTGGGTGAAGGTATAAAACCACAGTTTGATTTTTAATCAAGGTTTTTACTAAATAACCTATTCTAATTCTGATAGTTATCGGGAAGGAAATTAGATTAAAGATTTTTAAAATATGAAAACAATAAAAGGACCAGCAGTCTTTCTAGCGCAATTTGCAGGAAGCGAAGCACCGTTTAATTCCCTAGATGGCATGTGCCAATGGGCATCAGATTTAGGTTATAAAGGCATTCAAATTCCAACCTGGGAATCCAGTTTAATTGATATCGATAAAGCATCCGAAAGTCAAACTTATTGTGATGAATTAAAAGGAAAGGTAGAATCTTACGGATTGCAAATAACCGAACTTTCAACGCATTTGCAAGGGCAGTTGGTTGCTGTAAATCCGGCTTACGATACCATGTTTGATGGTTTTGCTCCAAAGGAAGTTAGAAACAACCCAAAAGCAAGAACAGCATGGGCCATAGATGTTGTTAAGAAATCTGGAACAGCAAGTCGAAGATTAGGTTTAAATGCACATGCTACATTTTCAGGGGCTTTAATGTGGCACACCATGTATCCGTGGCCTCAGCGCCCTAACGGATTGGTTGAAATGGGTTTTAAGGAATTAGCAAATCGATGGACACCCATTTTAAATCATTTTGATGAAGTTGGCGTTGACGTCTGTTTCGAACTTCACCCGGGAGAAGATTTGCATGATGGTATTTCTTTTGAACGTTTTTTGGAGGCAACCAAGCATCATAAAAGGGCAAATATACTTTACGATCCCAGTCATTTTGTACTTCAGCAGCTAGATTATTTAACCTTTATAGATTATTATAATGAACGGATTAAAGCGTTTCATGTGAAGGATGCCGAATTCAACCCCACAGGAAAACAAGGGGTTTATGGCGGGTATGCCAATTGGAAGGATCGCGCAGGACGCTTCAGGTCGTTGGGCGATGGGCAAGTGGACTTTAAAAGTATATTTTCAAAACTAACCACTTATGGCTGTGATGTATGGGCGGTAATGGAATGGGAATGCTGTATAAAATCGTCGGCTCAAGGGGCAAGAGAAGGGGCGCCATTCATTCAAAAACATATTATTGAAGCTGCAAAACGTAGTTTTGATGATTTTGCCGGTGGCGAAACAGATGAGAATCAAATCAAAAAAATACTTGGCATATAATTATTTAAATCATTAATTATGAAATCGTTAATTCATTTATTATTCGTGTTGTTAATCATAGTTTCTTGTAAACAGAAAAAAACGAGTTTGCCTATTGAAAATAAAGGTGACAATACCATTGAAATAGAGGCTTCAGAAGAATGGATAACACTTTTTGATGGAACGTCATTAGATAATTGGCGAGGTTATTTGGCTGATTCCATTTACCCGGAATGGACCATTGAAAATAAAACTCTAGCTTTTACACCTGGCGAAAATGGCGGTAAAAATATTATCACTAAAGAAAAGTTCACCAATTTCATTTTGTCTCTCGAATGGAAAATTTCAGAAGGAGGCAATAGCGGTATTTTTTGGGGTGTTTTTGAAGACGAAGCTTATCCCGAAGCCTATCACACAGGTATGGAAATACAAGTATTGGATAACGAAAGGCATGCCGATGCTAAGGCAAATCCAAAATTTCATCAAGCTGGAGCTTTGTACGATTTGGTTGAGCCCGCTTACGATGTGTGCAAACCCGCAGGAGAATGGAATTTAACTGAAATTAAAATTGACCATAACGCCAATAAAGGAAGTGCCTCGTTAAACGGAACAGTCATAGTTGAATTTCCGCTTCGTGGTGAAGCATGGGAAAAAATGATTGCAAATTCCAAATTTAAAGATTGGAAAGGATTCGGTACCTACAAAACCGGACATATTGGATTACAGGACCATGGCGATAAAGTTTGGTACAGAAATATTAAACTTAAAGAATTATAAATTCCATATTCACGATTTTTAAGATAGTTTCTAAAAAAATAGAATAAATTATCTTGTATAATAGTTAATAGCATATTATATTTGCACGCACATTTGCAATACGTAAATAAACTAAAGTTCTTTTCAAATTAATTGCGCATGACACGCCACATTATGGTTGTAAAATCGCAGTTTTTATTGATTGTTTAAATAATATAAAGGGTGTGGCAATTTATTTGCCAACTCAAACACGTTTTCGTAGAAACACAAAAACTACGGGCTCTTAGCTCAGCTGGATAGAGCACCTCCCTTCTAAGGAGGCGGTCGAAGGTTCGAATCCTTCAGGGCTCACTTAAAGCTTCACTATTTTTTAGTGGAGCTTTTTTGTTTCACTAATACTTCACCAAAACACTTATTTCACCAAAACCGAAAAAGTATAGGAACAGATAATGAAAGGGTAAAAAGGATAAATTGAAGTTCTACACATAACAAGTGCTTAGAAAATATCTTTTAGAGTAATTTTAAGCTCTTACGGCAACCCATGAGAATCATCTAAATTTTTTATGACGGATATTGTCTCGAATATGCGGTTTTTGATAAGTTCAAAAAGGGTAGTTTTTATTTTGGAGCTGGCAAGCGTTGGAAGTTATTCGCAGATTTTTATCGTTTAAATAAGGAGCTCATGAATGCTTTGCATATGTGTGTAAAATATTTGCCCCGTATTTCTTGAAATGTCTATGAACTGGAGTTAGGAACTTAATGTATCTCTTTATAATATGTATTAACATTTAATCGTCTTGCTATGTTTGCTTCAACCAAACCATTGGTTTAAGCCATCACAAACTTTTCTTAACCAAAGTCAATGAAATCTATTTTTTGAGCTAATAATTTTGCAGGGTATTTTATATGCGGATTATGAAACAAATAGCTAAAATATCAGGTGTAGCTTATGTAATGGTTTTTATAGCTGGTTTTTATGCCAACTTTGCTGTGCTTGAAAGTCTTATTGATGTTAATAATTCAATAGCTACAACTTCAAATTTTATGAATAATCATTCGCAATTTGGCAAAGGATTGCTTGGGTTTTTAGTTATGCTATTTTTTGATGGGTTATTGGTTTGGGCGCTATTTGGTTTAACAAAATCAATTAGTAAAAGCATATCTTATCTGGCCTCTTTTTTTAGGTTATTGCATGCTTTATTTTTTGGAGCTGCTTTATTTAAATTATGGAAAATCTATCAACTAACAAATAACGTAAGTAATGCAGAGGTTATACAGCATAGAGTAACAAAGCTATTAATAGGCTTTGATGAGCTTTGGACTATTGGACTGTTATTCTTCGCTTTTCATTTAATTTTTTTAGGGTATATCATTTTAAAATCAACATATATCCCAAAATCATTAGGGATGTTATTGATGCTTGCGGCAATAGGTTATACCATTGATGGGGTGGCAAAATTATTTATGTCAAATTATATCGATTATAAAAGCACTTTCGAAGTCATAGTGGTTATGCCTTCAGTCATTGGTGAGTTCTCGTTTACCATTTGGTTATTAATTAAAGGATTTAAGAAGAAGTCTTTTAAAAGGAATAGTATAAAAACCGTGTAACCTTAAGCCGTGCTTTGCAGTCATAATTACTTTCAATTTTAAGTTTTTAACCTTTCTTAAGATACCTTAAGTTTTTTGGATATTGAATGATCTAGTTTTGACTTATTACAGAAAATTTAAATAAATAATCAATCAAAAATCGAATAGAATGAAATTAATAATCATGAAAATAGGCTTATTTATTTTTATTGCCATGAATACACTACAGGTTGGTTATTCCCAAACAGTGGAAACTCAAATTGATAGTGTTTTAGCAACTGTATTTAAAGATAATAATGGCCCTGGTGCTGTGTTTTTAGTAGCTAAAGAAGGAAAACCCATATATAGAAAAGCCTTCGGCAAAGCCAATATTGAATTAGATGTGAATATGAAGCCAGACAACGTGTTTCAAATTGGATCGATGACCAAACAATTTACCGCAGTTGGTATCATGATATTGGAAGAACAAGGAAAATTAAATGTAAATGACACTATTTCAAAATACATTCCAGATTACCCAAACGGGAACAATATCGCAATTCACCATTTATTGACGCATACATCTGGAATAAAAGATTTTACTAAAATGAAATCAATTATGAGCATTGCAAGAAAAGATTTGACACCCAAAGATTTGGTCGATTTTTTTAAAGACGAGCCTACAGATTTTCAACCTGGAGAACAGTTTGACTATAATAATTCTGGTTATGTGGTTTTAGGTTACATCATAGAAATAGTATCTGGCAAAGCTTATGAAGACTTTATTGAACAAAACATTTTTGAAAAAGTTGGAATGAATAATTCTCGTTATGCGAGCGAAAGAGAGATTGTCAAGGACAGAGCTTATGGATATCACAACAGAGGAGGGTTTATTAATAAAATGAATGTCAGCCTATCTATTCCTTATGCTTCTGGATCATTGATGTCTACAGTAGATGATATGTTAAAATGGCAAGAGGCTATTAACAACAATATTTTAGTTGCCAATAGCACGATAGACAAGGTATTTACAAAAGGCACATTAAATAATGGTGAACAATTTACCTATGGATATGGTTGGCACTTAAAAAATATTGAAGGTATTCCAACAAGAGAACATGGGGGAAGCATCTTCGGGTTTAAATCTATGGGTGTGTATATTCCTAGTTTAGATATTTATGTAATAGGATTTAGTAATTGTGATTGTCATTCACCAACAAAAATTACTAGAGAAATAGCAGTGTTAACCATCAATAATTTTAATTAAAAATAAAATATCAAAACACTTCTTTTAGAACAAATGTTTATCCTTTTCAAGCAAGTAATATTTTCTTAACAGCGCTACTTTGTTGCTGCATTCTTATTATGTGTATAAACATAAAAGGTTTTAAAAAGCTACTTATTGTTATATAGAAATAGTTTAAAATAATTATAAATATAAAAATTAATATAAGAGCGTTCTCAAGAAACTTTTGAAATAAAATCAATCAAGGAAATAATGAATGAAGCACATAAAATAGCTAAGTCATCGGGATTTTACATGCCAATTAATAAAGAAGATTGGAAAAACCAAAGTTATTATAAAAACTAAAATTATGAATACTTTAAAAATTAACAATCTCGAACTTACCTATAAAAATGGTCATCAGGCAATACAAAACATTTCTTTGGAAATTAAAAACGGCATGTTTGGTTTATTAGGACCTAATGGTGCCGGTAAATCCTCTTTGATGAAAACCATAATTGGATTACAAAAACCCACGTCTGGAAGTATTGGTTTCAATGATGTAGATATTGTTAGCAATCCCGATTACATTAAAAAGAACTTAGGATTTCTACCTCAAGATTTTGGAGTCTATCCTAAAGTTAATGCCTATGATTTATTAAGTCATATTGCTGTTTTAAAAGGTTTGAAAGATAAAGAAGAACGCCAAATTCAAATTCAATATTTATTGGAGAAAGTCAATCTATGGGATTTTAGAGACAAAGAAGTGCATACATTTTCGGGAGGAATGAAACAACGTTTTGGTGTCGCCCAGGCTTTACTAGGGAATCCCAAAATTGTTATTGTAGATGAGCCTACTGCTGGACTAGATCCAGAAGAGCGTAATCGCTTTAATATGTTGTTAAGTGATATAAGCAATGAAGTTATAGTAATTCTATCTACACATCTAATTGAAGATGTAAAAAATCTATGTTCCGAAATGACCATTATGAATAAAGGGCAGATTTTAAAAACAGGAAAACCTAAAGAATTGATTTCTGAACTGGAACATAAAATTTGGTCAAAGGCTATTAAACATGATGAACTGGAAAACTACCAATCAAATTATCAAATCATTAGTCAGCAATTAATTGAACGAGTACTACACATTACCATCTTTTCGGAAACAAAACCTGAAGGATTTAATGCTGTAACACCTTTATTGGAGCACGTGTATTTTAAAACGCTTGCTTAAAAACATATGTTATGAATGCTATATTACAATTCGAATTTAGTCAAATTTCAAAACGATGGACTATCTATCCAATGTTTTTAGTCATCGTGCTTTTAGGCGTGTTTTCTGGTAATAAATTCAATATGACTGCTGGCGAAGGTATATATCTTAATTCACCATACACCATTGGTTTTATGATGGGAATGTTAAGCTTATCAATTATATTTTTTGCCATATTATATGCTAATCAAATACTATTTAAAGAATGGGACGCAAAATTCGACTTGGTAATTTTTGCGCTTCCTTTTTCCAAAATGACTTACCAAAAAGATAAATTTTTGTTTTTTCTTCTTGAAAACATTCTTAAGTTTTGGGTTTTTGATTTTAGGTTTTGTCATAGGTCAAAATTCACGAACGGGAGACGAGATGCAAATGGGGTTAAATGTATGGCATTATCTTTATCCATTACTTGTTTTTGGGTTACTCAATGCATTATTTGTTTGCAGCTTTTTATTTTTTATAGCCTATACAACACAAAAAAAACTATTGGTAGTCATTGGAGGGCTACTGCTTTATGTGCTTTATATGGTGTTATTAGTATTTTCTAATTCCCCTTTTATGTCTGGGAGTATGCCACAATCCATAGAGGCCCAACAAATCTCTGCGATGTTGGATCCTTTTGGATTATCAGCCTACTTTTTTGAAGCAAGATCATTTTCAGTGACTCAAAAAAATGATGTTATTGTCCCATTGACCAATATATTTCTATTAAATCGAGGAGTTTTTCTATTTATATCTGGATTCTTTTTATGGAGCAGTTATAGACTGTTTACATTCTCAAGAAAACAGAGTTATAAAGCTAAAAAGAAAGTAAAGGACAATGTGGTTAATTCTATTAGGAATTTAAAATCCATAAAAACAACAAAGTTAAATTTTGGAAGTATAATGGATTTTAAATCGGCATTATCCTTTACCAAATTAGATGTAATATACCTTTTTAAAAGTGTTGTTATTGCCGCTGTTTCCTTATTGCTCATATTTTATATTGGGATGGAAATGTATGCCGACATTGACAAAGGTATAAGACTACCTGAAAAATATGCAACTTCTGGTCTTTTGGCGACTTCTATTTCATCAAACTTCCTTTTAGTTGGACTAATGATTTTAGCCTATTTTGTCAATGATTTATATTGGAGAAGTCATGCTTCTAATTTTAGTTTAATCGAAAAAAGTATCTTTTTTTCAAAGAGTAAAATGACAGGTCATTTTATGTCTGCAAGTATATTAGTTAGTTTTTTTACAACACTTCTAATCATTGAAGCATTGGTTTTTCAGTTTAGTTATGGCTATTATAGTATAGACTGGAACGCCTATTTAGGTGTCTTTATCTTTAATTCAGGTCCTTTAATTCTGTTTTCTGCCTTTTTGTTATTGATAAATGATACGATTAATAACCGATATGCTAGTTTGGGTGTTTCTACGGTAAGCGTTTTTGCTTTAGCTAGTCCCTTATCAAATTACATCTTTTCGTATCCATTATTACATATATTTTCTGGTTATAATGGAATTTATAGTGACTTTAATGGCTATGGAATCTATCTTTTAGCATTCTCACAACGCCTCTTGTTTGGAATAGGTTTAATCGCTTTACTCTGGTTGATTAATGATTTTGTAAAGACCAAAACTTTTAATAGAAAGAAAACCCTGTTAGCTTTTGCTTTTCTTATTTTGGGTATCACTAGCGGTATATTTTTCTTGAATGGTTATATGCCAAATAATAAGGAGAAATTAGCCTTAGAAGCCGTTAATTACGAAAAAGTTTTTAAAAAATATGAAACCATTCCACATCCAACAATTACAGATGTGACTACCCAAATTAATCTGTATCCTTCTAAAAATGCATATGAAATAAGTGGAGACTATGTTATAAAAAATAACACCAATGAGCCAATTTCTAGCGTATTAATCAATTTTCATCCTGATTTAAAAATTGAATCAGCTTTATTTAAAAGTGGTTGGGATAAATTACAAATTGAAGAATATGTAACTGAAGTTAATTTGAATAAACCGTTGCAACCTAATGAAGTAGCTAGTTTAACCTTTTATTTGTCCTACAAATGGTTTGCTGTAAACGGACACCAATCCTTTAATGCTATTGTAAATAATGGTTCCTTTATGAGAGTCAGTAATTACTATCCAACTTTTGGGTATCAAAGTGATAGAGAAATTGATGACGCAGAGAAACGGACTGAATTTAATTTAGGCAAAGCTTCAGAATTGAAAGCATTAGAAAGCCCTGAAGTATTTAAAAAAGATTTTATCAATTTAGAAATGACCATTTCTACTGAAAAAACTCAAACAGCTTTAGGTACTGGAGATTTAATACAGCAATGGTCTGAAAACAACAGGAATTACTATGAATACAGTGCAGAAAATATACCATTCCGATTTGCTTTATCATCTGCTGAATATGAACATAAATCCATTCAACATAATGAGATAGCCATTAATGTATATTATGATAAAAAGCACTTTGAGAATATAGAACACCTTATCAATAATGCTAAAATCACCCTTGACTATTGTATAGAGAACTTTGGTGAGTATCCTTTTAAAACAATCAATTTTGTTGAAATATCCGCTTTCACTTCAGGTTTTGCTGCAACGGCCTACCCATCTACTGTATTCATGACTGAAGACATGATTTTTCATACCAATTTGGAAGGCGATAAAAAACAAGATGTTATTAATGAATTGGCAGGACACGAGCTTTCGCATCTTTGGTGGGGAAACACCCAAATTAATCCAGATTATAGGGAAGGTGCTACGATGCTTACTGAAACTCTAGCTATGTACACTGAAATGATGCTATATAAAAAGATGTATGGAAAAGAAAAAATGATAGAAAGACTGAAAATACATGAGCAAATATATGATACCGAAAAAGGATTATATGATAATCAGCCACTATATAAAGTTAAGCCTGGATATGCACACATTAGTTATTCTAAGGGGGCAATAGCAATGGTGAAATTTAGTGAATTGATAGGGGAAGATAAAGTGAATGAAGCACTTCAGGATTTTCTTTTACACCATAAATACCCTAAAAAACCAACGACTTTAGATTTACTTGAGGAGTTTTATAAAGTCGCACCAAATGATAGTATTATATCTGAAATCGACAATTTATTTAAAATAAAATAAAATAAAACTCAAAGACAATGAAAAAAATACTGATCATAGCTATTATTTTTTTTCTATATAATCAGATCATAATAGCTCAAAAAAAAGAAAAAAGTGTTCATAATTCGAAAGAAATCGAGCTAATAATTCAAGGGGATGACATTATAATTGGTGGAACATTAACTATACCTGAACATATTGAAACAAAAGCATTAGTGATAATGAATTCTGGAAGCGGACCTCAGGACAGGGATGAAACATTAGAAGGATTTAAAATTTTCAAAGTTATCGCCGAACATATGGCTTCTAAAGGTATTGCCTCTTTTCGTTATGATGACAGAGGTGTTGGGGTTAGTACGGGTAATTTTGTCAACAGCACTATCGAGAACCATTCACAAGATTTGGAAAATATAATGAAGTATTTTGAATCCGAAAAAGAGCATCAATTCAATGATTTTATATTATTTGGTCATAGCCAAGGAGGTATTCTTGCAGGAAAAGTTGCTGTTGGAAATGAATCTGTGAAAAAAGTAATTTTAATGGGTGCGCCATCTGTACCATTAATAGAGGTGGTTACGTATCAAGTGAGACAAGAATATGAGCATACAGATTTACCAAAAAATTTAATTGAAGCTGATGTTTCAGCACATAATAAACTAATGAGAGCTATTGAAGATAAAAAGAATATTAACGAAGCATATCAATTATTCAAAGAAACCACGGCATCCATAATGTATGAATTATCGTTCGGAGAAGAAGTTGATAGCCTAAAAATAGAACAAAATGCTATGGCTAAAGCCAACGAATTCAAAATAATATATGCGTTGCCTTCGCTTACTACCTTTTTGTACTATGACCCTTCCAAAGACTTGGAGCAATTAGAAGTACCTGTGCTTGGTTTATTTGGAGGCTTAGATTATCAGGTAGCTATTGACCAAAATAAAGACCGTATGGAGAACGCTCTTCTTAAATCAGGGACCGATTATCATTTTGTAACATTTGAAAATGCGAATCATTTTTACCAAAAGGCGATTACAGGAAGTAGAGATGAATATGCAACTCTTGAAAGGAAGTTTGTAGCTAATTTTTTAAATGAAATTTCAACTTGGATACTTGATAAGTAATTTACTTGGAAATAAAAAAAACTAATTGCCACAATGCTTATAAAAAAATAGACGAAACATTAATAAAGACAAGGCTTTCGGCTCACAACAAACTTTGTGTTTGACCGTAAGTTACGTACTTAGAAATTGCTTACATTTCATATAATAAACGTAATCAAACATTTAACAGAAATGAATAAATTTTTATCGCTTTTCTTAATCATTGCAACATTTTTTAATTGTAAAAACAATACTATCTCATATTTCGATCAGGAACCACCTTCTACAATTCCTAAATTATTTGCACCATCAATTGTTAACACTGATAGTATCGAACTTAATGTAGTTTTTAATTATGACCATACAGAAATGTTCTTTTCAAGAATTGTGGACAACAGTTTTGTTATTCACCATTCTGAATTGATTAATGGCAAGTGGTCTGAAATTAAGCCCATTAAAATGTATGATGATAATGTTTTGGTTTCAGTGGCTTGTGACCCCACAATTACCAAAGACGGAAAGACAATGTATTTTCTGGGGGTAGACCCTAAGCTTTATAAAAATGATGTTACTCGAGAAGAACTTTACAGGATACCACCAGATATTTATAAGAGTAAAAAAGTGAACGGTAAATGGGGATTGGCTTCAAAAGTAGACTTTTCAATTTCAACACAAAACTTCGAAACCTATCCTGTAGTTACGGAAGATGGGAGTTTATATTTTCGCTCAAGACGACCAAGTGATAAAGGAGGAATGAATACTTATCGTGCTCAATATTTAGGGAATGAAAAATTTGAAGCCCCTGTTATCGTAAACATTGAGGCTGAAAAAAATGAACTAATAACTTACGTTTCTCCTGATGAACGGTATGCCATAACCAATGGAGAAGGTAAATTTCAAATAACATTTAATAATAATGGTGAATGGACAAAACCAAAAGAAATACCATTAAAATACGAAAGTAACTGGCGCTATTATTGTCCGTATATGTCTTCTGATGGGAAGTATTTTATCTTCTCCAGAAGATATAACAACCCAAAAATAAAAGGATGGGCAGGTGTTGAAAAAGGAGAAGTTTATTGGGTAAATGCGGATGTGCTTTTCAACACAAAATAGAATAAAACGTTTGACAACACCATTTATAAATCATTGCTTTTTACAAAAGGAAATTATTATAAACAAATGACAAAATTGAAGATGCAAAGAAATGGTATAAAAAAGTAATTCAAATTGCAAGAAAGAATAATGAACCAGAACTGAAAAAGTATATCACAGAGCTATTTTTTCTGCAAAAAAATTGTAAAATAAATTTATCGAAATATTTTAAAACTATGAGATCTCTAGAAAAACAACGTATCGAATTTGCAAATAGAAAGTTTTTAGCAACACCTTTATCCGGTTTGTTAGCTTGGTTTTTAGTAGGTCTTTCAGGATTGTTTTTACCTGATAGAATTACTGTTTGGATATTGTTTATTGCCACGGGAAGTATTGTGTATTTAGCGCTATTTATTTCGAAATATACTGGTGAAAATTTTCTTGATAAATCAAAACCTAAAAATGTGTTTGATGGTTTATTCCTATTTACTGTTGCTCAAGCGGTTTTGGTTTATGCCATTGCAATACCTTTCTTTTTAACAGATTATACATCATTACCTTTAACCGTAGGTGTTTTAACAGGAACCATGTGGCTGCCATTTTCTTGGATAATTAAACATTGGATTGGAATTTTCCATGCAGTACTGCGAACCGTTTTAATTGTATTGTTTTGGTACTTGTTTCCGGAACAGAGATTTGTAATCATTCCTTTTACTATTGTATTCATTTATACAATAACCATGTTTATTTTAAATAAAAGAACTAAAAAAAGCACGCTATGAAATATGGAATAGTAACAGGAAGCAGCAGAGGTATCGGTTTAGCAACAGTTAAGTTGTTGAGTGACCAGTCAGGTTTTAAGGTGATTGGTTCCTCAACAACAGTGAATAACCCAATAGATAATTCTAGTTTTAAATTTTTAAAACTCGATTTATCAAACAGTAAATCTATTGACAAATTCGTTGAGAATATAGGTGATGTAAAACTTGATTTTTTAATCAATAATGCTGGTGTTTTACTCGAAAAATGGGATGCATCTATTATTAATATACAGCAGTTGAGACATACGTTTGATGTTAATGTTTTTGGTACTATTGAACTCACCGAAAAGCTGTTGCCGTTATTCACTTCTAACGGACATATTATCAATATCACGTCTGATTGGGGCTCTTTTAGTGAACAAAACTTTGATGCTTTTCAGCCACATTACAAAATGTCAAAAACTGCTTTGAATATGTACACCAAATTGTTGGCAAAACGATTAGAAAGTAAGAGTATAAAAGTATCGTCTTTAGATCCAGGATGGACACAAACTGATATGGGGGGGCAAGAAGCATCTCGTAAGCCTAAGGATGTAGCTTTAGATATTTTAAATTTATTAAATACTGATGTTGAAAGCGGTAAGTTTTGGCATCAAGGAAAGATTAGAACATGGTAGCTAGACAGAAAATTGATATTAACCAAAGTTAACGAAAATGCTATGATGTTATGCTACTTTTGGTCAAAATAAAAATTATGGAATTATAGCAAATAAACTATTAAAGTAAGGTTCAATTTATGCTGTCAAATTCTTCTATAATGGACTGAAAATCATGAAGCTATAAAACTATAAAAGTTATTAAAATAGTACCCTTGATTAATAGCTGTTATTGAGATGCTCTGGAAATATTTCTTGAGCATCTTTCTTAAAAAATCTTGAAGTAGTAACAGTTCGACTAAAATTTTATGGTATGAAATTTAAAAGAAAAAAGGTTTTTGTATGCGGAGGTGTTTCTTATAATGCAGTAATTACTTTACCTGATTTTTTTGAGCCTAAGCCTCAAACTATTCATTCTTGTGTTTACAATGAAACCATTGGTAATACAGGAGCAGGTAAGGCTTTAGCGCTTTCAAATCTAGGATTTGATACTACCTTGTTTTCCGTGCTGGGTGTTGACGAATATGGGGCTAAAGTAAAGTTGTATTTGAATAAACCAAATCTTAATTTTACATATGGCATTGATCCTAAAGGAACAGAAAGGCATGTAAATATATTAAATTCAAAAGGAGAGCGAATTTCTATTTTTACAAACCCAAATTCTGAAAACCTATTTATAGATTATAATAAATATATGGGTAATATTGAATCCTCTGATTTTGTTGTAATAAATATTTCAAACTATTGCAGAAACTTTATATCTATATGTAAAGATTTAAATAAGGAGGTTTGGACCGATTTACATGATTATGATGGAAAGAACCCGTATCATCAGGACTTTATTGATGCATCTGATTATATTTTTTTTAGCTCTGAAAACATAAATGATTATAGGATTTTTATGCAACAAATGATTGAGGTAGGTAAAAAACTTGTTGTTTGTACTCATGGTGGTAATGGAGCAACAGCTTATACCGACAAAAAAGAATGGATATACGAACCTGCTATTTTAGATTTTGAGTTAATAAACAGTAATGGTGCAGGTGATTGTTTTTTCTCTGGTTTTCTTTATGCTTATTCTTTAATTAGATCAATACAAGAATGTATGAAGTTTGGTGCCATTGCTGGGGCGTTATGTATTAACACTAAAGAATTAGTTTCAGATCAACTAAATATTAACGTGCTTGATGCGCTTTACCTAAAGCACTATAACGTGTAATTTAAAAGGCGTAAATATCCTTTATTTTTTAGCTATACGTTTCCTAATTCGACTTAATGATTCAGGTTTTACACCCAAATAACTCGCCAGATGATATTGAGGTACGCGCTGTATTAAGTCGGGTCTGGTCCCTAAAAGATTTTTATAACGTTCTTCCGGGCTAGACGTTATAAACTTGGCTAAGGCTTCCTGCTGCTCGCCAAAATCATTTTCCATAGACATTCGGCATAAAGCTTCATATTTAGGAACACGTTTAAATAACTCCTGTTCTTTTTCATGGTTTAAAACAGCAAGTCTGCAATCTTCAACACATTCAAAATAGTGGTTTGCTGGTGTTTTGTTTGTATAACTTTGTAGGGATGCCACAGATTCGTCTTCCACATAAAACTCTGTAGTACGTTCTTCACCATCAATGATATAGTATTTTCTAACACAGCCTTCAATAACAAAATATGAATCTCTTGAAACCTGTCCATCTCTTAAAAGTAGGTCGCCTTTTTTAAATGTTTCTATTGGAATACATTCAGCAAAAGCAGAAGCTTCTTCATGAGTGAGTTCAAGGTGCCTAGATATTAATTTTACTATTTCGTTTTCCATAAAAGGAGTCCATTTAATAAAACATGACTAAATTAAAAAAGGTTTGGAAACTAACCCAAACCTTTAAAACAAAAAAGTAAATATGTCTAAACTACTTCAAAAAGTAGCTCCATAGGTTTGCGTACTTTTTGTTGCCCTATAGTATGATCTTCTTCATGTCTATAACCAATGGGGGCGATTACAGCAGCGTTTAGACCTTGGTTATCTAGATCTAAAATTTTATTATAGGCTTCGGGCTCAAATCCCTCCATAGGGCAAGCATCTATTTTTAATTCGGCACAAGCATTTAAAAGATTTCCTAAAGCCAAATAGGTTTGCGATTTTAGCCAACTTGTTTTTTCTTCAGGTGTTTTCTCGTTTAGTTTTTCTTTTATAAAATCGCCATAGCCATTGAGTCGTTCTAACTCTAGTTTTCGAGTTTTGGCTGTCTGGTTAATAAAACCATCTATGGCTTCTGGGGTAGCATCTGTATAGTTGCAGAATACAAACAAGTGGGATGCGTCGGTTATTTGGCTTTGATTCCATGATGCTGGTTTTAATTGCTCCCGTATCTCTGGATTTTCAATTATTAAGACTTTGTATAGTTGCAATCCATAAGAAGAAACCGATAATTGAACCGCTTCTTTTAACTTGTTAAGGTCACTATTGGATACTTTTTTAGAAGTATCGAATTTTTTGGTGGCATAACGCCAGTTTAAATTTTTTAATAATTCCATGTTATTGTGTTTTTAATTTGTAGTTTCTCATTATATATTCTGTTGTAAATCCTATTTTTTCATACATAGATTTAGCCATTTTAGAAGCTTGTAAAGTGGCTAGATTACATCCTTGTTCTATACCTTTATTAAGAAGGTTATACATTATTTCTGTAGCATAGCCATTACCCCGCATATTAGGTAATATGCCAAGACTATGAATGCCAATTGTTGATCCTGTTTGAAAACTAATGACAGTTCCTAAAATATTTTCTTGATCATAAATTAGATAGTAGTTTATGTGATGATAGGTTTTATTAATGGTTTTATCTGAGATTTTATATCCAAAGGCCTGATGAAATGATTGACTCCATTTTAAGGTATCTTCGGGATTAGTAACCAAATAGAATTTCAATTGTTTAGAGGTCTTAACTTTTTTTGAAAGCTTTAATGACATTCCAAATTGTATCGATACTTCATAAAAACCAGGATAGTCAAAAATTATTTTGTTTTGCTTTTTATCATCCAAATCAAAATAAGAAAAGGTAAGGCCAACTAATTCTGCTTTTAAAAGCATTTCAATTTCTTTTAGGATCTCTGGATTATGCTCTTTTTTTAGCCATACTTTATTCGGCCATTGAGAGTTCGGTACAAAACAGTAACCGATGTTCTTATCTTCATTGTAAGTTTTAAAAGGCTGAGTTGCGCTTTTCCACAATGAAGTTAGGTTTTGAATATTTAATTGTATTGTTTCCATTATTTTATGTTAATTAATATGATGCCTGCCACCATGGCAATAGCTCCAACAAGTTTTTTAGTAGTAATTGGCTCTACCGGTAGATTTAGCCAACCATATTTCCCTGCGATTAAAGAAAATATAAGCTGTCCACATAGCCCGAGAGCAATCATTTTGGAGATGCCTATTTTTGGAATATTATAGAAGTATATAGCGATGCCTATTACGCTAAACAAGCCACCAATAAACCATAGGTGCCAAGGTACTTGAGCTGTTGTAATGTTTTGAATGCTCCCTTTGCCTATTAACAACAATAGTAAGCACCCAAATATTACACTACTAATTGAACTTGCAATTACAGCAAGAATAGGTTGCTTTAAAGTGCTACCCAATTGTGAGTTAAATCCAGCCTGTACTGCTAAAAACACACCTCCCGCTAATCCTAATACTGAAAGAAAAAATAGTCTCATAGCTATGGTGTTAATCCCATTTGTTATTGGTTGACACTGCAAACTTGCCTGCACCTATTAAATACATGGCAGCCCCAAACATCATATAGATGAAAATTAATCCTATTGACCAACCACCGTGTTCATTTAAACCTAAAATATCTGGAAGTCTGTCCATTAAAATCGCTACAAAGCAATTTATCGCAAAAACCAGTCCTGCTAGTTTGGTTCTAAATCCAATAATAATCAGAATGGGAGCGATAATTTCGCCAACAAAAACGCCATAGCCTAAAAATGTAGGGAGGCCATATTGCTCTAGCAAACCGTTAATGTATTCAATACCAAAGTATAATTTACTTATCCCATAAATTAGCATTGTAAATGCAATACTTGTTCTTAATAGTAATAATCCGATGTGTTGTTTTGTGTTCATAATATATTTATTTAAAGGTTATATTTTATAAATACACCAAAGTTTTCAAGTGTTTTTTCAGCTTTGGTAAATTGATCTAGATTAACTGCCATTCCTGTTATTAATTTTTCTTTTTTTATTCCGAACCGCAGTTGTTGAATACCTCTTTCGAGTACTTTTAAATTAGTACTAAGTACAACGGAGAGGTTTATATAGCCTTGGATATTTTTGCTTAAGGCTGGAGTATAATTCAGTTTTAAGGTTTGTTCTAGAGTAAATCCATTTTGATATGTACAACCAATAGCATAGCTTAACTTAAAATTTGGGGATGTATGTTGATATTGAGAGGATAAGGTTGCAAATGCACCTGGATTTTTAATTCCTAATGCTACATTAGCCTTAAAATGTTTGTTGAGATTGTAGGACAACATATTTCTTATAAAAAAGATGTTATTCTTATCGCTAGCATGCTCGGTGTCAAACAACGATACATTATTGATAGACCAAGTGTCATTAAATTTGTATCCAATAAAATGCTGATACCCTGCAGAGCGATCTCCTACTGTTACTTCGGGAGAAAAATTAACGCTTTGGGCATTTGACACCAAAAACCCAAACGTTGCAAAAAATAAAAAGTAAGTAAATCGTAACATAACCCATGTTTTATTATATGGGTCAAAATTAGTGTGGGGATAGAAGAAAAAACTTAAGGTATCTTAAGAAACGAATTTAAGTGTGTTTTTTTCGCAAATAGCTTAAAAATTCTGGAGTAACACCAAGGTAAGAGGCTATAATGTATTGAGGGACACGTTGTTCAATATCTCGATATGTTTTTCTAAAATTATCGTAACGATCATAAGAATCATCACTCATACTATCAATCACGCGTTCTTGAGTGGCAACATAAGCATTTTGAATTTTTTTACGAAAAAAATGAGACATCTCAGGAACTTCGATATAGAGTTTTTCCAATTCAGGTCTTGGTAGCTGTAAGAGCAATGTTTTTTCTAAAGCTTGCACATACATTCTGGATTTTTTTCTACTTAAATAACTATATAAATCATTTATCCACCATTGTTCAATTCCTAATTGTAAAGTATGTTCTTGAGCATTTTCGTCAAGGTAATAACTGCGCATACAACCTTCCACAATAAAGTTCATGGTATTAGCGGTTTCTCCTGGCTTAATTAAAAAATCTTTTTTGTTCAGCTCTTTAACTATTAGAATAGAAGATAGTTTTTTAAGACCAATTTCATCAAGTGTTACATCTTGATTAATATGATTAATAAGTAATTGTATATGTTGTTGCCTATTATCCACAGATACTTTAAAACTATTTCTTTTTTATTATTATTTCTTCATTAGAAAATTGAAAATCATATAAAACGTTATCACTATCAATAACAGCTTCAAAAGGAGATGGCTCTACACGCAAATTAGTTGGAAACCACTTGGTTCTAGTTTCGTAATTAGGTAATAAAAACAAACCTTCTTGGGTTCCGTTGGTTCCAAAATTAGCTTTATCTCCTTTCCAAAAGTCAGAACCTATTTCTTTTTTTATAATAGCGTTGGTTTTTATAATTGATGTTGTTGGCAATCCAATTTCATTAACACAGATAACATCTTCAATACTAAACGGTGTATCGGTTTGATTTTTTAAATCGTGCCTCACAATAAACTCTGCAACATTTCTGCTAGCATCATAAAAATAAAAAGATTCCGCATTCCAAGTTTCAAAATGTTGTGTTTTTCTACCGCTTTCGATATCTAAAACAGTGGTTTTGTTTTCTATCCAACTAATAGCTTCATCCAGCTTGTTAGATGGAATTAGAAAACAGTAGTGGTATTTATATCCTATATCAGATTTTAAGAATGTTAATTTACTCCAACCAATTTTTAAGGTAAAGCTATCAGTAGACTGTTTAATTATATTGAAACCAAGTGTTTCAGAGTAAAACGCTTTCTCCAACTCTAATTTATCAGTGAATAAACTTAATTCTCTTACTTTCATTATTGTTTTTTATCAATATCAAAAATACAAATTTCATATTTTTTGATGAGTCCGTAACAAAACCCAATTAATATGAATTTAATAAATACTATTTTTATATTTAATTATTGAAACAAAAATAACACTAAAGCGTCTAAAATTATATATAAAAACTTCTTAACCCTTGCGTACATCATCAAAATCCATAGCAGTACTTCCATTCGTCAATATGAGTAATTCTATTGAAAACGAATATTTCTGTGATGGATTAACGGAAGAAATTATCAATGCACTGGCTAAAATAAAAGACCTTTCTGTAACTTCTCGCACATCCTCATTTTATTTTAAAAATAAAGATGTATCTGCGAAAGAGGTAAGAGAAGAGCTAAAGGTGGCTACTTTTATAGAAGGCAGCGTGCGAACATCAAAAAACAAAATGCGTATTACAGTGCAAATGATTGATACTGTAGACGATTTTCATTTCTGGTCAGAAACCTTTGATAGAAATCCAGAACATGTTTTTGAAATACAAGATGAAATAAGTCTGTTTATTGCTGAAAAATTACGCGAACACATAGGCCACCTTGAAATAGAAGACAAGTTGGTAGAGCCTATAGATGTGCCTGTAGATATTTATAGAGACTATCTGAAAGGGAGGTATTACATCATGAAGTTGGATTATAAAAACTCTATAAAGGGTATCAACATTTTAAAAGAAGTCATACATAAATCACCTAATTTTTCAAGCCCTTATCTAGATATTAATTTAGCTTATGTTAATATGGGAACTATGGGCCTTTTACCTGCATTTGAAGCCTACGAGAAAGCCCAGCCTTATTTGTTAAAGGCATTAGAGTTAGACCCAAACTCATCAAGATCTCAATTGAATTTAGCTTGGATAGAATGCTGGCAAAATTGGAATCTCGAAAAAGCATACGAACATGCCAAAAAAGCTTTGGAAATTCAACAAGCAGACGATATCTACTTAACCATTTCTAATTTTTTGACCGTGGAAGGAAAATTAGGAGCAGCACATAATTATCTTGACAAAGCTTTGCAGCTAGACCCTTATGCCGCTATCAACCATCATTATAGAGGGTTTTTATATTACTTACAAGAAGAATACACCACCGCCATACCGTATTTAAAGAAGGCGTTGGATCTAGACCCAAAGCTACCCTTTCCTCCAATTTATATAGGCATTAGTTTATTACTATCTGGCAAACCAAATGAAGCTTTGTCATATTTCGGTTCACTTGAAGGCGTTTCTGTGAAAGACCTCTCCAAATTAGGAGGTGAAACCATGTGTTATGCAAAGCTAAATGAAACAGAAAAGTGCAATGAGGGATTAAGGAAATTAGAAACTTATTTAACAACAGAACTTGTAGATAAGGCTTTTACATTTTTAATATTAGTCAATGCTTTATTAGGTAATAGTGAAAAAGTAATTGATTTAGTAGAGCAAGCATACCATAACCGTTTGCCATTAATTTTATTATTAAATCCATCACCAATTCTTAAGACAGTAAAGAATCACAAGAGATTTAAAGACATTATGCTTAAAGCAATTCCTGATAATGTAAATTACAAACAGAAAAGAAAGTACAAACAGGCACTTCTAAAAACAAATGAAATTAAAAAGTATAGTAAAGAATTGGAACAGATTATGATGGACTATAAACTATATCTAAATCCAGATTTATCTCTAAAAGACTTAGCTTCTTACTTAGAACTTCCTGCCAATTACGCCTCACAATTATTAAACCTTGGATTTCAAAAAAACTTCTCGGAATATGTTAACACTTTTAGAGTTAATGAATTTAAAGAACGTATTCTTCAAGAAGAAAACAAAGACTTAACTATAATGGCTGTTGCCTATGATAGTGGTTTTAACTCTAAAACAGTTTTCAATACTTTTTTCAAAAAAATTGAGGGAGCTACGCCAAATGCCTATATCAAAAGCAATATAAAGAATTAGTTCCGATTTCATAATTAGAACGTTCAGAAAGGCTCCCAATAATACTTTTGTGATCTAAAGTATAGAACATGAAAACAAAAAAAAGTAAAAAAGGAATCAAATTAGGAATAGGAATTATACTAGGAACTATTGTAGGTTATTTAACATCAAATATGCAACTGTGGTTTGTTTTAGGCATTGCTATTGGTGCAGCCTTGGAATATGGTTCAAGCAAAAAATTAAAATAATATGAATGTATCTATTAAATCAATAATTTTCGCTTTCATTACGTTTTCAGCACTAAGCGTTTTCTAAAAATACGAATAAGCTTTTCAATAAAATTGACTCTTATTTGGAAACAATTTTAAAACCGAACTTTTTTTCATCCGCTCTAATATACTTTTAGCAAATAGTTTTTATACAAATGCATAATTGGCAAAAGTTGTTTAAGCTATCTGATAAACCATTGGTATAATAATTAAATAAAAAAATTACTAAATACATCAAAATAACTGTAACAGTTTAACCAGAAAACAGTCTTATAAATTCATATCAAAAAACATAAAATGAATATCACCTTAAGTAAAACGTTCAACACAATCTTTCTTTTTGCATTATTTCTCATAACAGCATGTTCTAATGAAAACGAAAGTACAAACCCAATAAATGATGATTATATCAGTATTCCTGATAATCATTTTGAAACAAAATTAATAGAACAAGGCATAGATACAGATGGTGTTGTTAATCAACAAATGCTAAAAACTGATGCGGAAAAAGTCACTCGTTTAGATTTAAATCTCTCTGCCAATTTTGGTGAAATTAGCGATTTAACAGGTATTGAGGGTTTTGTAAACTTAACACTACTGTCTGCGGCTAACCAAAAAATACAAACAGTCGATTTAAGTTTTAATACAAAACTGGATACTATATATATGATTGGTAACTATTTAAAAACTATTGATTTAAGCAAAAATATAAATTTGATTTTTGCAGATCTTCAGGCAAATGAATTTGACTCAAGTAACTCAATTATTGGACTATCCAATGCAACAGGTTTAAAAGATCTGGATTTATCATGGAACTATCTGGAGGAGTTTAATATTCATAACGAATCATTGGAGGTTTTGCACATAAGTCATAATGATTTAAAATCCATTGATACCGACGGCGCTGTAAACCTAAAACACCTTTTACTTACATCCAATAAATTGGAAACTGTAGATTTTAGTACCAATACAGCGATAGAAACCTTGCTGATTTCAGACAACCAATTACCAACTTTAAATCTAGAGTACAACAGTAATTTAACACACTTGTACATTTCAAGTAATATGCTTTCTAGTTTTGATGTGAGTAATAATTACAAGTTAGTTGATTTGAGGATTGATAGAAACCCTGATTTAACATGTATTAAGGTTTATAATGGACAAAAAATACCAACAATACATAAATCTGATACGCAAGAGCTATCATTGATTTGCAATTAATAAAAAAGAAGCTAAAAAATCAATCAATCAAAAAATAATGAATAATCACAGCAAAATCAGCGCGTCATTTATTTTATTTATCATTCTTGCAACTGTGTTTAACTGTAGTTCAGATGATGAAAATATAGAGCAAGAAAGAATCCCTTTGTTCACCGAAACCGATCTCTCAACAATTCATGGTGACTCTCAAAAATCATGGAGAATTACAGAGGTAATTAATGATTTTTACGACCCTAATTACCATTTAGAAATAGAACTTTCCTGTTTAGCAGACGATGTGTATACTTTTTCAAATACCAACAATGCTTTTACTGTAAATTTAGGCGATGATAAATGCTTTGGTACAAACGATGATGGTGTTTTTACGGCTGATGTAGAAATTTTTGATGGCGAATTAATCTTGATGGATGCTAGTGAAGGCAATACAATTTACTTAAGATATTCACGAGGGTTTATCAACCAAAGTGGAACAGCACAAGGTATTTCAATTAGACATTACACTTTAGCTGAATTATCAGAAAATAGAATGGTATTCTATCGTGAAGGAGCTGATTTTGTTGGCGAGTATAAACAAGCATTAGTGTTTGAAGTGATTTAAATTTTAATTACACGTTTAAACTTTTGCACGGTTTTTTTTTTGAAAAAGAAGACCTTTAGACCCATTGTAATTTACATTGTATCTGGTTTTGTTTTTTAATCATTGACACACCATTTACTTAAAATAACGAGAATATATTCTGACACAAATGAGAAGACTTAAAAGCACTATAGAAAAAAACATATCAGGTAAAAAAGTTTTAGCCCTTTTTATTTTAACAAACTTAGTTTATGTTTTTATGCTATGGGTTACAATTCCTAAAACCATGGTATATTCTAATGGAATGAAATTATTAGACATGATGCCTACAGGATATAATTTTAATTATGCAAACGAACTGCTTAGTACGCTTGGAGATATTGGTAGAAATACTTACTTAACCAGTCAATTACCTGTGGATATGATTTACCCATTATTGCAGGGGTTGCAGATTACTTCGAAAATATTGGGATTATTACCCTTTTAAATACGTACCCAAGTATATCTCAGGTAGCGGTTAGTGCGACAAACTTATTCTCAATTATAAAAAGTGCATTAACTAGTTTGTTTTTTATCGCATTGATATTTATAATAATTATGTTAGGAGTTAAAGCTATAAGAAATAAAACAATGTGAGCGTAATACTTTTCAAACTAGTTCTGATTTCTAAATAGGAACTTTTAAGCTTTAAACATTTTGAAACTTTGCCGTAAATATTTTAGTTATGAAATAAGCAGTATATAAAACGTATGGCTCAACAAATGCTATTAAGGTTGTGGAGTTAGAAAAACCAATGCCAAAGCCTAATGAAATATTGGTTAAAATTATTGCGTCTCCTGAAGCAAGAGCAGACACCATGATGAGATTAAGAAAGCCTAGATTTGGTAGATTGTTTTTAGGGCTTTTTAAACTAAAAAATACGGCTTTAGGCACAGGGTTTTCATGAGTTGTAGAGACTACAAGGCTTTGCTTGTAAAATGGGACTTTTAAATAAGCGAAAAATCGATTCATCCTTAATATTTAACAGTTCACTAATTCGTATTTAAATCTTATTACATGTTGAAAGATATTTGCAGCATAAAAACTATTACCATTATTCAGCAACTATTAACCAATGAATTTATTTAAAAATTGAAACAATTAATCAAACCATCAATCAAATCATCTACTCGTGCTGAGCGTTGTCGAAGCATCAAAAAACGAACAATTAAGAAATCAATTAAAATGAATACAATCAAAAAACAAATTTTATTAAAAACGGTTTGTGTAGCCTTTGCTTTATTAACTAGTATAACATACGCACAAAACACAAATCCAGAAACAACAATACAAAGAGATGGTTTCATCTTCGAATTCGTTGCAGGTGGAGGCATTATCAGTTTGGAAGATAGTGCCAGCATACAAACGTTTGACAAATCTCAAGGGACATTCGTTTTTCCAGATTTAAAGTTTGGCTATATGCTAAATGAAAGGCTTGCCATTACCGCTTCTTTACCGGGAAACATCTACGAATTTCAAGATAATGACAGGCACTTTGGAGGGGTTATTCCATCGCTACAGTATTGGGTAAAAGATCGTTGGTGGATTCATGGAGGAATTGGTTTAGCGATAGATTCGCCAGCACTATATGATATTAAAGACGATGTAAATGACGATTGGAATTTTGGTTGCGCAGTTATGGCAAGTACAGGTTACGAAATTTATAAAAAGAAAAACTTTGCGCTTAACCTACAGTCTAAATTAGTGCTCGGTCGTGCGTTTTTAGATGGAGATGCGCATAGAGATGCATTAATCTTTAATGTAGGATTAGGGTTTAGCTGGTTATAAGCTTTAAAAACATGAACAAAAATCATTCGACATTTAAATGTCGAATGATTTATTGCCAACTAAAAAACAGCTTAAAATGAAAAATATTTTATTATTCAGTTTATTAGTAATAATGAGTTGCTCTTGTAAAACCAAGGCTAAAGAAACATCGACAACAACGGAGAATCAAAAAAATCTAATTACTATTCTAGATACTATCTGGAATACAGAGCAGCGACCAATTACGTTAAGAGATTCGCTTATGGAAATACATGGCGCTGAATCGGAATTGGTTAAGCAACAACAAGCCATTTATGAGCACAATCACAAAATCAATGAAAAGATAGTAAAAAATATATTAGACAAATATGGATGGCCAACTAAAGAAATGGCTGGAGAAAACGGAAATTGGATAATATGCAATGTCATTCAACATTCAGATAATGAAATTAGAATACAATATCTTCCAATGATGAGGCAAGCTGTAAAGGACAAGAAACTAGAGCCTCGGTTCTTTGTAAGAGCTGAAGATAGAATTGCTACAGAAAGAGGTGATTTACAAATTTATGGTGGACAGATGAAATACTATCCAGAAACCAAGAGTTTTAACCTTTGGCCTGTGTATGATCCAGCGAATATTGATAAAAGAAGAACAGCAATTGGACTTGATTCGATCGCCATATTTCTTAAAAATAGATTTGATTTTGAATGGAATTTAGAAGAGCAAATAAAAAGAACTGAAGAATTTAAATTGAAAAAGCAAAATAGGTTGTAACAATGCGTCAACCAATTAAGTTCTAATTTCAAAACACGAACTTTTTTACCCCACACATTAACCAACTTTGCTGAAAAATAACAGAATATGAAAGCTGCATTTATACAAAATACGGTTCTCCAGAAGTGATTGATGTTATTGATACTGACAAGCCATTGCCTAAACCTAATGAGGTTTTAGTGAAAATTATTGCGTCTTCAATAACAAGAGCAGACACCATGATAAGACTAGGAAAGCCAAGGTTTGGCAGATTGTTTTTAGGTGTTTTTAAACCTAAAAACACTTGTTTAGGGACTGGTTTTTTCCGGAGTTATAGAATCGGTTGGAGATTTAGTAACCAAATTTAAAATTGATGATAAGGTATTTGGAGAAAAACTATTTAGTAATAGTACTAATGCAGAGTATTTATGTATTCCTGAAGATTCAATAATGGTATTTAAACCAAACAACATAACTCATGTACAAGCAGCGCCAATTTGTGATGGCTTCCTAACATCCTATAGTTTTTTAAAAGATATAGGTAACTTAAAAAAAGAGCAACACATTTTAATTAATGGAGCATCAGGTAGCTTGGGGACTGCAGCTATTCAACTAGCAAAAAATATAGGAGCTACCGTAACTGGAGTATGTAGTACTAAAAATGTAGATTTAGTAAAATCAATAGGAGCTGATCATGTGATAGACTATAAAAAACATGATTTTACAAAAACAGGAAATTTTTATGATGTTATTTATGACACTGTAGGCAAATCAACTTATAGAAGGTGTAAAAAAATCCTGTATAATGAAGGCGTTTTTATCACACCAGTATTAAGTATTGGTGTATTATGGCACTCTATTATAGTGCCTACAAAAGTAAAATTTTCAGCAACAGGCATTAGAAAACAAAACGATTTAAAAGGGTTGTTAACTGAATTGACAACGTTTTTTTCTCAAGGAAAACTCAATACAATTATTGATAGAACTTATAAATTAGAAAATATTGTAGAAGCGCACAAATATATTGAAAGTGGCCATAAAATAGGAAATATAGCAATCATCAATCAATAAATCATCATCACTCAAAAAACGAACAGTCTATGTTTTTTAAATCACAAGAAGGGAAAGAAAAAATCATATCCCTTTACAATCAAAAGTTAAAGGAGCTGAATATTGAATATTCTGAAAAATTGGTAGAAACAAAGTTTGGAGCTACTAATGTTATAATTACAGGAGATACTAAACAACCGCCTTTGCTACTTATTCATGGTACTGGTGGTTGTGCGCCTTTAATTTTAGAGTCTTTTCCCAATTTTGCCTCTAAATATTGCGTCTTTGCAGTAGATGTATTAGCACAACCCAATAAAAGTGCAGAGAACAGATTGGATATGAAATCTTTAGAATATGGTAAATGGCTTATTGAAATAATCATAAAACTAAGGCTGAAAGACGTTACATTAGTTGGGTTTTCCTTTGGTGGTTTCATCAGTTTAAAAGCACTAGAGTTCAATGAAACACCAATTAAGCATGTTTTCTTAATTGCACCTGTGTATATTGTGAATGGCAATCCACTCTTAAATTTATGGAAGATGTTTATTCCATTGAAAAAATTCATCAAAACTAATAACCAAAAGCATATTAAAAAAGTAATGAGCGTACTGTTTTCTGACTACGATGATTTTGCTTTAGCCTTTATGTCAAATACATTTCAACACTGCAACATGGATTTCTCACCACTGCCTGTTATTTCTAAAGATTCAGCTAAAAATATAAAAACACCAATCAGCATTTTTGCTGCTGATAAAGACATCATGTTTCCAGGTAAAAAAATGATAAAAAGAGCAAGTAAAATATTTCCTTCTCTAAAAGAAGTTGTTTTAATTAAAAACTCTAAACATGTTCCAAGTGCAACTGATAATGTAATGGTTCAAAATAAAATTTTGAATTAGTACATTTTTCTTCATTACCTTTAACTTTTCATTGTTATTGGAACTAAGTGAATACCGTTTTCATGAATAATCATGCGTTAATAGGTATGTTTCAACAAGTATTTAGAATATCCATCGTACTTTAATTTGGTATGCTTTATTAGATTATGGGCTAACCGCAATACCATTACAATGAATATTTTATATACTAAGCATGATTGTTTTAGCATTGTAAAAATTAAATAATCAATATTTAATTAACTTTAAAGCCAAGTATTATGACAAGAGATTTTATCCACATAAATGATTTCATTATTTTGGTTGAAGAAGCAAAAACCAATGAGCCAACAACAGATTCTTGTTTTTTTGACGAACCATTAATAGCAGTTGCATTTTATGGCTCAGGAAATGTTGATTTAAATGTGAAATATGGAACCAAAAACAAAATATTTAGTTACACAAAAGGTTTGGCGCTTTCATTTTATGCCGACGAAAATGTTGAATTCTTACATTCAGTTTCTCCTTTAAAATCACTCCAATGTATTGTGGTTGCTACATCTATTAATAACATAGATAATTTACCCAATGAAGAAGGTGAGCTCTTTAGCGAAATGCTAAACCAGTTGGTTAATCCTTCAGATCACTATGTGGAAGGGCCAACATTTTATATGACTCCTGAAATGCAGACAATAGTAGATTCTCTATTTAACATACAATACGAAGGCAAGACTAAAATGATGTTTTTTAGAAGTCAGATTACAGCTTTGTTATCTCATTTTTTTGGTCAATTGGCAAGTTTAAAAACTGCAAAAATTAAAACTACTGAACGTGAAAAACTCAATCAAGCTAAAGATATATTGTTGAACAATTTGGATAATCCACCTTCGTTAAGCGAAATTTCCAAACAAATTGGTTTAAATACGTTTAAACTAAAAAAGGAATTTAAAGAGTTTTTCGGCGTGCCAGTTTTTAAGTACCTACAAAATGAGCGTCTAACTTTAGCACATGAAATGATTAGAAACCAGGAAACGACGGTGCAAGAAGCCTCATGGCATGTTGGCTACGATAGTTTGAGTTCGTTTTCAAACGCCTTCGAAAAAAAATTTGGTTATCGCCCTAGTCAAATTAAATAGCTAACTTTTCGAACAAATCATAATTCTTTTAAAACAAACTAATCTTTAGTTATCGCAATAGTTTTGTCATGTAACTTTTAAACAGAAAAGACATGAAAACTAAACGCGCCATTTTACTAGGTATAGCTATTTGGATTATTGCCGTACTTTTTTATTCAATTTCTTATTATGTTCCTATTTTAGAAAACCCTAATACACAAGCAAATGTAGTGCTGTTTATTGTTGTTATACCATTAGTATGGTTTGGTTGTTCTTTTTATTACAAAAAAGACAAAAAAACACATGGACTTAAAGTTGCCCAAACCATGCTGTTAACAAGTGTTGCTTTAGATGCGTTGATTACAGTGCCCTTATTTGAAATTCCAAATGGTGGAAGTCATTATACCTTTTTTACCTCTATAGGGTTCTGGATTATAGCTTTTGAATTCTTATTAGTAGCAGTTTTATACTGGTATGTTTGTGTATATCCTCAAAATATAACGGCAAGACAATAAACCCATGAATTTCACTTTTGAAAATATAGGAATAGTTGCTCTAATATTGCTAACTGGATTATCAGCAGGGCTTTGCTTTACATGGTCTAATGCAGTCACTCTTGGGATTGGCAATTTAAATGACCGTGGTTATTTAAGCGCTTTTCAACAAATGAATAGAACAATACTTAACCCAGCATTTTTTATTGTATTCTTTGGACCTTTCTTTCTAGGGTTAATCAATTTATTTACCCTTAGAAGTTCATCAAACTCTTTAATCGTGTTATTAATCTTAGCCGTTGGGATTTACCTAATTGGAGTTTTACTGGTCACTTTTTTTGGAAATGTACCACTAAATCAAATTTTATACAAAACAGATTTGAGCTCAGCGAGTACAGAGGACCTAAAAATTCTTAGAGACACATTTGAAGGGCAATGGAATCGTTTGCATTTAATTAGAACAATTAGTTCTATAGCGTCATTCCTCATACTTATAATAAGCCATACTCGTATTACGGAATAATAAATAAAAATATAAATAAAAATGAAAAATAAAAGTAACATTTTAGTAATTGGCGGAACTGGAAAAACAGGCCGTAAAGTAGCTAGTAAATTAATCGGATCTGGACATCGTGTAAGAATTGGTTCCCGATCTGCAACACCTTCTTTTGATTGGGACAATTCCGAAACTTGGATTGAAGCTCTACAGGGTATGGATAAAGTCTATATAACGTTTCAACCAGATTTAGCGGTTCCTGGAGCTTTAGAGGCCATTGAAAATTTAACCAAGCTTGCGAAGATAAGCAAAGTAAAAAAACTGGTACTCTTGTCTGGTAAAGGAGAAAGAGAAGCAGAATTATGTGAACAGGTGATTATTCATTCGGGTATTGATTATACCATTGTTCGAGCAAGTTGGTTTAACCAAAATTTTAGTGAGAGTTTCTTTTTAGAGCCTATATTGGAAGGGTTTGTAGCCTTACCACAGGCTGATGCAAAAGTGCCTTATGTAGATACTGATGATATTGCTGATGTAGCTGTTGAAGCATTATTACATGAAAAACACAATAGTAAAATATATCAATTAACAGGGCCAAGACAATTAACTTTTAAACAAGTGATTAAAGAAATATCGTCTGTAATAGGTAGGGACATAACCTTTACTCCAATTGCTTTACCTGCATATGTTAATGTTATGAATCAACAAGGAGTTCCAACTGAATTTGTTTGGTTAATTGAATATTTGTTCTCTGAAGTTCTAGGAAACCCTGATAATTCTGAAATCACCAATGATATTGAAAAAGTATTAGGAAGGAAACCTAAAGACTTTTCAGAGTATGTAAAAGAAAATGCCCAATTGGGTGTTTGGACACCAAAAATTGATGCTAACTAATATTTAAGCTATTTGGAATGAGCAGACGTCTATTAGGCATTATTTTATTGATATTATTATTGGTTTTAACAGGGTCAGGTATCTTAATGTATTTTTTGCCTTTTAAAAAAAGTATAGCATCATTGCACACACTTTTTGCTTTGTTGTTTATGTTGGCTATGGTTTTTCACATTGTCAATAATAAATTGCCTTTAAAAAACTACATTTTAGGTAAGCGATTATCAAAGTTTAAAAAATTACAAAGCCCACTAATAGTATTGGTAGTAGTTTTATTAGCGCTTGCTGTCTATTTTGAACTTCCTTTATTAAATAAGTTATATGCTTTCGGTAATCAAATTCGCAACGAACAACTTGGTAAAAAAGAAATGAATTTTGATTACCAGGTTATAGATTTAAAGAAAGCCAAAGGAGATAAACTTATAAGTATTGAATTAAAAAAAGGAAAAGCATTTCAATACCCATTATTCGCTATTTGGGTTGAAGATACTCATGGAAATTATATTCAAACTCTATATATCTCAAGAGTCATTTCTTCAAGTACATTTGATTTTGGGCAGAAAAAAGATGAGCAATGGAAATCGGCTATATTAAGAAGACCTGAAGCCTTGCCGTATTGGTCTCACAAGCGCGGTATTAAAGCAGTAGATGGACTTTATATGCCTTTAGGAAACTCTAGCGATATCGATGCCTATTCGGGTGCAACACCAACAGGTAATTTTATTATTAATTCAAAGAGCAAAATAGCCAAAGGAAATTATAAAATACTCGTTGAATTAAATCAATCTTACGATTGGAATGAATATTATACAAAAGATAAATATCCAAACGACAAAATTTATTCCGGTTCAGGTCAAGTTGGGCAACCCTCATTAATTTATGAGGTCCAAATTTCCTCTAATGATTTTGATTCAAATGCATATAAGCTAATGACCCTAGTTGGTCATGGTCATTATTCAGGGAAGGATGGAGAATTATATAAGAATCTAAATCAAGTGACATCAGCTAAACAAATAGCAGATAGAATAATTATACATTTAAAATCATTGTGACAAATATTACTCAAGGTGGAGCTTCAGTTGTGCAGTAAGTTGTTTGGAAAAAAAGATTGTCTACTCAAAAAAGTAAACATCATTAAAGTAATAAGAATAATTACTCTTAAGTAGCAAGCATGTAAAGTATATTTTATGAAAAATAAAATTTCTGAAACTACTTTTCAGATTCTCTATTTTATAAGCTTTTCTCATCTTATAAATGATTTAATTCAAGGGGTTATTCCATCAGTTTATCCGCTGCTGAAAGAGAAGTATCATCTTTCTTTCGTTCAAATTGGTTTATTAACCTTTGCTTTTCAATTTAGCGCATCAATTTTGCAACCATTAATTGGTTATTATACAGATAAGAGACCTCAGGTCTATGCTTTAATTTTCGGATTTCTTATATCAACTTTTGGCGTTCTGTTTTTATCTTTTGCAAACGGTTTTATCTCAATAATAATTTCCTGTGTTTTAATAGGTGTAGGATCTGCCATTTTTCATCCAGAGTCTAGTCGAATTGCCAATTTAGCATCTGGTGGTAAGATTGGAGTTGCTCAATCAATATTTCAAATTGGAGGCAATTTGGGTACAGCAATTGCGCCATTATTGGTAGCTTTAATTGTTTTGCCTGATTCTCAAGAATTAATTATTGTTTTTATAATACCATTAATTATTGGGTTCTTTATACTGAAGAAAATTGCAATTTGGCATAAAAAGTATTTAGTAAATATTCAATTAAAAAAAAGTATTGTTTCTATATCAAATTTTGATTTTCCAAAGAAGAAGATGAAATTAATATTAGGAATATTATTAGTGATAATTTTTTCGAAATTTATATATGCCGCAAGTCTATCAAATTACTATAGTTTTTATTTGATTGAAAAATTCAATCTCTCAATAGAACAAGCTCAAATTCATCTATTTATATATCTATTTTCGTATATGTTGGGAACTATTATAGGTGGACCATTTGGTGACAAATTTGGACGTTTGTATGTTATATGGTTTTCAGTTTTAGGAGCAATACCCTTCATTTTAATGCTACCTTATGTTAGCCTTTTTTATACGGATGTTTTTATGGTAACTATAGGATTGATTATGGCATCTGCATTTCCTGCAATAATTTCTTATGCCCAAGAATTATTGCCTAAAAAACTAGGGGTAATTTCAGGAATGTTTTATGGATTTGCATTTGGAGTAGCCGCTGTTGGTTCTGCTTTAATTGGGCTTTTGGCCGATTTCACCTCCATTTATTTTGTGTACCAATTATGTTCGTTTCTTCCTTTAATAGGAGTTGTTAGCTTCTTCTTACCTAATATAAATAAGAAAATAAAACTTAAAAAACACTAATTATAATTAGTGGCCTTTAATAGCCTATATTGCAATCCATTGGTTTTTTGACACTATAGTAGGAAGGGAAATTTATAAAAACGTGGGTGTATTAATGGGAATGAAATAATCAGTAAAGTTTTTAAAAAAACAGGTATCAAATCCTTAATTTTATAGAAGTATAAAAAAACATCTTGAAATTGGAGTACTCACATAAACTAATTATTGATAATATTAGTAGGTTTATTGATTTAACCGAGCTTGAAAAACAAAAGTATATTTCTTTGCTTACAAAAGTAAAAGTAAAAAAGAAAGCATTTTTAATGCAAGCAGGTAAAATCACTAGATACGAGTATTTTATCACTAAAGGTTGCTTAAAAGTGTATTCTTTAGATGAAGACGGTGCACCTCATATATCTATGTTTGCGGTTGAAGATTATTGGACAGGAGATCTGGCTAGTTTTATGACCAAAGAACCATCACGCTATTTTATTAAAGCTACCGAAGACTCAGAATTATTAGGTATCTCTCGAGCAAATTATGATTTGCTTTTTCAAGAAATACCTAAATTCGAAAGATTTTATCGCATTTTATACCAAAGGTCACTCATAAGTTACATAAGACGTTCCAATTATGGCATATCATTAACTGCGGAAGAAAGATATTTCGAGTTTAAAAAGAAATATCCAAAAATTGTCAACAGAATTACCCAAAAAGATTTAGCGGGTTATATTGGTATTACACCAGAATTTATGAGTAAAATTATTTCGAAAGTTAATAGATTGTAAAAATCTTAAACTAGTTCATTTTTTTTCATGTGTTCCTATCGGAAATTTGAAGCATGAAAAAAATAATAATCATTACAACGTTCTTAACAATTGGGTTTGCCAACTATTTACAAGCACAATTTGCACAAGTAGAACTATTTTCTGGTTTTGATAAAACAGATTTTACTCTGTATTCAAACTATCCAATTAATAAGGAAAATACTCTGAACCTTTCTACCCTTGCATTCTTCCAAAAATTCAATAAAAAAGAGAATGAGGTTTTTGATGAAGTTGGAATTCAACCAACTTTATATTGGAACATTAACGAGAGTATCGCTATTGGTTCATCTTTTTACTACAACAGTTTTGCTGGGTACTCTGAACGATTGTCAGCAAAGTTCATATTAAAAAAATCACGAGCATTATTTATAATTATTCCTACAGTTGCTCATTCTCATCAAAAGAATGCTAGCTATGCTGAAGTGCTTGCGCAGTTTCAATTTAACATACCATTAAGCGATATAGTTTCTATTTGGTTAAACGGACAGTTTTTAACTATCTGGGATGAGTTTAAAACCCACTCAAGAAGTTTCCAGCAATTACGTGCAGGTGTGTCTTATAATGGGCACCAATTTGGTTTTGGACTAGACTTTGACCAATATGGGCAAAAACCTATAGAAAAATCATCTTTCGGTGTGTATTACCGAAAAACTTTATAAACAATTTTAAATCTTAAACATTATGAAAAATTTAGTAAAAACATTTTTAACGTCACATCCAAATATTGGATTTAGCATTGCAAGATTAACACTTGGTTTGGTAATATTTCCTCATGGCGCACAAAAATTACTAGGACTTTTTGGAGGCTATGGTTTTTCAGCAACTATGGAATCATTTACAACGCAAATGGGTTTGTCAAGTATTGTGGCCTTCTCGATAATATTGATTGAATTTTTTGGCTCCATTTCATTAATTATGGGGTTCTTCAGTAGGTTCTGGGCATTATCGCTTGCAGGAATGTTTATTGGTATTATTTATACGACGCAATTAGAACATGGCTTTTTTATGAATTGGTTTGGCAATCAAACTGGTGAAGGTTATGAATATTCTCTTCTTGTAATTGGTCTTGCATTAACCATAATAGTTAATGGTAGCGGGAAATGGTCGATTGATAATTTAATCTCAAAAAAATACTAATAATGAAAAAAATAATCACAATTGTAGGTAGTAATAGCCAAAAATCAATTAATAAAAGTTTAATCACTTATACCACGAGTTTATTAGAAAACGTAGAATTAATTACTATCGATTTAAACGATTTTATACTACCGATTTATGGCGTTGATTTTGAAGCAGAAAATGGCATTCCTACTGCCGTAAAAAGACTAGACGAGTTACTAAATACTGCCGAAGGATTTATAGTATCTCTTGCAGAACATAATGGATCTTATGCAGCTGTATTTAAAAATACTATCGATTGGTTATCTCGTGTAAATATGAAAATATGGAGAGAGAAGCCTATGCTATTAATGGCAACCTCACCAGGAGGCAGAGGTGGAGCAACCGTATTACAATCTGCAAGAGCCGACTTCCCGTTTATGGGTGCTAAAATTGTTGAGACGTTTTCCTTGCCTTCGTTTTATGATAAATTCAATGATGGTCAAATAACAGATAGAAATTTCAAAAACGAAATTCAAGAAAAAATAAATAATTTTTCTAAAGCACTCTAAAGTTTAATAAAAATTACGAGGTTAATAGTACATAGAAATCCAAATGCAAGGGTTGTGTTTTTAGCCAAAAATTCTTTTAGAACAAATATTGCTCCTTTTCCAACAATAGTCATTTTTTGATAAAAAGCATCTTTGTTGAAATGAAAAGTTTTTTTTCGAAATATTAAATAAATAGTTATGCCACATTTTATAATAGACTGCTCCGAAAATATTATTTCACAAAAATCTCCAAATGACATTATGCAAAAAGTTTATGATACAGCAGAATTAACACAGCTTTTTGATAAAGGAGATATTAAGGTAAGAATCAACCCTTTTAAACATTACAATATTGGGAATTCCAAGGACGATTTTATCCACGTTTTTGCAAATATTATGGAAGGAAGGACGAGTTCTCAAAAAGCACATCTTTCTAAATCTATAGTAACAGAACTAAAGCTTATGTTTCCAAATGTTCCCATTATTTCTATGAATATTAGAGGTTTTGAGAGGGCAGCCTATTTTAATAAACCTATGGTTTAAAAACCATAAAAATTGAAATTTTAAAAATGAAAAATGAAAAATGAAAAATAAAACGTTAAGAATGTATAAAAAATTTGAAACAGATAGACTCATTTTAAAACCTACAACTAAGTTAGACTCAGAACTAATTTTTAGAATGATGAACGCCCCAAAATTTAAAAAATATGTTGGAGATAGAAATATTTTCTCAATTAAAAGTGCAGAAAATTATATTGAAGGTAAAATGACTCCACAACTGGAGATGTTAGGCTATTCTAATTACACAATTATTCTAAAACAAAATGATATAAAAATTGGTGTATGTGGGTTATACAATAGAGGTGGTGTTGATGGAGTTGATATAGGATTCGGTATTTTACCATCACATGAAGGGCTTGGCTATGCATTTGAAGCAGCTAACAGGTTAAAGCAAGTTGCTTTTAAAAATTTTAATATTCAAAGTATAAAAGCTATAACTTCAAAAGAAAATATTTCTTCACAAAAAATTTTAAATAAGCTAAACATGAATTTAGTTGGAACAACTCAACTTCCAGGAGAAAATAAGGAAATATTATTATATGAAATTGACCTATATAATGAATTTGTTGTTAAAAAGTAAAATAAAATATTCTTAGATAGAATAGTCCATTTCAAACAAATATTTATTCTTTTCGGATAAATTGTAGGCAAGTTTGTAATCTATTTTTGAATCACACCCTCAATAATTATCGCAGTTAATGGTTTAAAATAAAATTATAGAAAAGTAATCTTTTTAGAGAATAAAGAGAAGTTGCTTTCAGAGCTTGATAAACATAATAGTTAACAAAAACAATAAACATGAAAAAAGCATTAATAATATTTATCATACTTAATTTAGTTTTAGTTGTAAAACTAAGGGCTCAAACAGAAATTGAGCAAATCAACGCTGCTGTAATGAAGTATATAGAGGGTACAGCAAATGGTAATCCTGACATACTAAACGAGGCATTTCATAAAGATTTTAAACTTTTCATAGTACAGGGAGACACATTAAGAGTGATAGATGGTAAGGGTTATATTGATAGAGTTGAAAAGGGAAAAAAATATAACAGAATAGGGCGAATCATATCTATTGATTATGAAAATGATGCCGCTTCTGTAAAAGTTGAAGTTTACTTCCCATACACAAAAAGAATAGCAACAGATTATCTTTTACTTCTAAAAATAAAAGGGGAGTGGAAAATATTGCATAAGATAATTAACCTCAAAAGTTATCAGGAAGTTGAAGATTTAATTTCCAATGAAAAAAAAGGATTAGAAGAAATCAAACAAACCTTGTCATACTACATTGAAGGAACAGCAAACGGAGAACCCAATAAATTAAGAAAAGCATTTCACCAAGATTTCAATTTATACTATATAAAAGATGGCAATCTGAGCATTATTCCAGGAAAACAATACATTGGAAATTTTAAGGAAGGCAAAAAAAATAACCGAATAGGGAATATTTTATCATTAGATTATGAAAATAATGCAGGTCTTGCAAAAATACAGGTTCTAATGCCTGACCGTAATAGGATAGCAATTGATTATTTATTGTTATTGAAAATTAAAAATGAATGGAAAATAATTCATAAATCCTTTACATCTAAGAACTATGACAAGTAAAGCCTGTTGTTTACCATCCTCATGTAAAAAATAAACTTTAGTAATGCTTTTAAAATAATATTGAGTTTTAAAAACAAAGGTTTTGAAAACAAATGATTTAATTTTTCAGAAAGGGAAGTTTGCATATTTATGTCTGCTTTTTCTTGTAGTAATATTTTATTCTTGCAAAACAGAAAATGCTGTCTATGTTTGTACACCTTGTGATTTAGAATGTGATGAGTTAATCTATACAAAACCTGGGATATATTCAAATTGTGGCATGAGTTTAATGAAGAAAAGTGATTTGATTACAAATGAAAATCAATTCGGTAATAAAGTTGAGGTTCAAACGGGTTCAGGATCTTTTTTTATGGAAGGCGGCATGGGTAATGAAGAAAACACTATTGAAGTGCATTATCATAAACCAAAAAACTTCACAGTCGACTCTGAAATACTACTTGTAATTCCAGGAGCTGGAAGAAATGGAGATACATATAGAGACTCTTGGATTGAGGTGCCAGAAAAAAACAGTATTCTTATTTTATCTCCAATGTATCCCAAAAAGTATTACAGCTTTGATGAATATCATTTAGGAGGACTAATAAAGAATTCTAATTTAAATAACAGTATTGAAAGAATAGAAGGAACTAATAAAATTAAACTTTTTGAGGACAAATTAACGTTCGATTCAAATACGAATGTAAGTGAATGGCTTTTCAATGATTTTGATCGCATATTTGATTCCGCTGTTGAAACATTAAACTCTAACCAAACTGCCTATAATCTTTTTGGGCATTCTGCAGGAGGACATATTTTACACCGATTTGTACTGTTTCAAGAACACACAAAAGCTAATAAAATTTTAGCTTCTAATGCAAGTTTCTATACATTACCAAATTTTAGTGATTCATATCCTTTTGGACTCAAGGATACACCAGTTAATGATGCTTTACTTAAAAAAGCATTTAAGAAAAACTTGGTTGTTTTTCTTGGAGAGGAAGATAACGAAAATAAAACAGGAGGAAGTTTTTTACAATCTAAAAGTGCCGATTTACAAGGAAACCATCGATTGGAAAGAGGAAAATTCTTTTTTTATCAAGCTAAGCAAATGGCGACTAAGATTAATACAGACTTTAATTGGGAGCTTAAAATAATTCCTGGAGTTGGTCACGATTATAAAAATATGGGACTAGCTGCTTCGTATTATTTATATAGTCAATAACATCAATCAAAAATCAATCAAAATCAAAAAAAATGAAAAAGGAAACTTTACTAATAGTAGCATTCATCACACTACTAGTTTCTTGTACAGAAAACAAAAAATCTGTTCAATCGGAAGAGCAAAAACCAGACACTTATCAAGTTAAAATTGACAGCTTATTAAAAGCTTATGATAAAAACGATGAATTTATGGGGAGTGTTATACTCTCTCAAAATGGAAAAACAGTATACGAAAACACTGTTGGTTTTAGTGACATTAACTCAAAAAAGAAAGCTAGTGCCAAAACCAAATACCGTATAGGCTCTGTTACTAAATCATTTACAGCGACACTAATTTTTAAGGCTATTGAAGAAAATAAGCTAGAGATAAACAAAACTATAGAAAGCTATTTTCCGAATGTGAAAAATGCGAATAAGATTACCATTGCTCAGTTATTACAGCATAGAAGTGGTATCCATAGTTTTACAAAAGATAAATGGTTTTTTGACAATCGCACCCGATATATTTCATCTACAGAAATGCTATCTAAAATCTCAAAGTATGAAAGTGACTTTGAACCAAATACTAAAGGAGAATATAGCAATTCTAATTATTTTTTATTAGCATTAATTCTTGAGAAAACGTATAACACTTCTTATGAAAATCTTTTGCAAGAGAAAATTTGTAAACCACTTAACTTAAATAATACATATTCTGGAAAAGAAATAGATATAAATGATAATGAATCGTATTCTTATAACTATGATGAAAAATGGACTGAATTTCCTGAGACTGATTTGTCTACTGCTACAGGAACTGGCTCAATAGTTTCAACACCAAAAGATTTAAATACTTTTTTTGAAGGCTTGCTTACCGGAAAAATACTTTCAGACGAAAGCCTAACTTTAATGAAAACTATAAAAGATAGATATGGAATGGGGCTTTTTAGGTACACTACTAATGACAGACAGGGATTTGGACATCGAGGACGTATTGATGAATTTAGAGCGACTTCAATTTATTTTTCTAAGGAGAATTTGTCTTTTACATTAATTTCAAACGGTTCTAAAATAGATGTTAACGAAATATATACCGAAATACTAAAATTGTTTTTAGGAGATGCGTCTGTAGCAATATCAGAAAATGAGTTGAAGAAATTTGTTGGTGTTTATGTTTCTCAAAGTGATCCAAACGATAAGTCTGTACTTATACAAGAAAATAATACTCTTATTAATTTAATAAAAAACGAATTTAAAGCTCCTTTAATTTATAGAGGAGAAAATCGGTTTGTTTTAGAGCAAATGTACGCAGAGTCTGTATCCTTTATTTTTTCAGAAGATGGTAAACAGGTTACGCTAGAACAAGGAGGTGACAAAGGTACTCCTCGTATTAAAGAATAGTAATGCTCATTTAATTATAATGATGACTAAAGAAGAACGGCAAAAAAATAATAGACACTAGTTGGGAATTGCATAGTAAAGTTGAAGCTAGCTATCTAAATAATCCAGTTATAAAAGATGATAATGAATGGTTAGAAAAACAACGTATGTTACTTGCTGATATAGCACTTCATTTATTACAAATATCTATCAATCCAGATAAAATAAAATTAAACAGGCTTCGTGATAATCTACATACAATCTTAACTATCTCAGATCAATTTTTGCCTAAAGCCGGTCTTAAAAAGACAACTGAGAAATTATATGATAAAAATTAATTTAATGAAAAAATCAATAATCACATTTAGCATTATTCTTTATGCTGCTATAGTCCCTTTTTTAGAAATAAATACAACTCATGTGTTCAACCCTGACTGGACACCTCATGTAAGGGTTCATGAAGTATGGCAGCTTATTACAAACACTAGCATTGGTATTTTATGTTTATGGCTTGTTTGGGTTAAAAAAGAAACAAAAATCAGTGCTATTTTAGGTTTACTAATCACAGGAGCATTTTTATTAGCCTATATACTTCAAGACTTTTATGGTGGCTCAATGAAGTATTTAGATGGCAGTGAAAAAACATTATTTGGAATTAATATTGGAGTGTTAGGTTTTGGAATTGCTTTTACGCTACTAATAGTTACAACCATAAGAAACTATAATACAAAATAGAAATATGAGAAAGTTATTAATTGCAACATTAAGTTTATTAGTTAGTGCTAGTGCATTTTCACAATCAATAAATATAGAAAATTGGACTGAAGATATTGATTTTTATAAGACCAATATTGAACAAAATCATATTGACTTATACAATACCATTAGCAAATTAGAATTTGAAAATGAAATACAGGAAATTAAATCAACACTACACAAAAAAAGTGATGTAGAAATTATTATAGACCTAATGCGATTAACCCGAAAAATTGGAGATGGTCATACAGCATTTTCTTTGAGAGGTATCGAAACACATTTATTTCCAATTGAAATTTACAACGTAGAAGGACAATGGAGGGTTATCAAAACTACAAATAATCATAAGATGCTTTTAGGTAAAATAGTAACGGAAATTGATGGTAAATCGATAAATAAAATTGTAAATGAGATCAGTAAAGTAGCACAGTATGTAGAAAATGAACAATCCGAAATTATTAGAACTGGTGAATATTTGATGATATCTGAATTGTTGTATGGATTACAATTAACGAAAGATGAGTTCAATGCGGATTTTACTTTTTTAGATAATTCAGGAGAAGAATCAACAGTATCATTAAATACAATTAATAGTAAAGACTATTATGAAAACACAGACTTCAAATCTTTTGAAGTACGAATTCCAGAAATACAAAAACCTACAGATTCAAAGTATGATTTTCTTTGGTTTAGTCCCATAGACAATACAACAGGAATCTATATCAAATTTGAAAGCTACCCTTCGTTTGAAGAAATGGAAAAATTTGGAGAATCAGTTTTAAAATACATCAATGAAAACCAAATAAAACAAGTGGTCATCGATTTAAGAAATAATGGAGGTGGAGATTTTTTTGTCGGAACTTTTTTGGCTTATTATTTAAATTTAGCTGATAGTATAGATTGGAAATCTGGAGTTTATATGTTGACCGACAAAGTTACTTTCTCTGCGGCTACAAGCAACGCTTCACAATTTAGACAAATCCTCAATGCTAAGATTGTTGGGGAGCCTACTGGTTCAAATCCAACAGGTTATCAAGATATGGGACAGTTTGCTCTTCCAAATTCAGGAATGATTGTTACGTATTCAAAAAGACTATTTAGATTTCAAGATAAAGTCACTCAAGGAGTCCAACCTGATGTTTTGATTGAATATGACTGGAATAGCTATTCTAAAGGAATTGACAATATGATGGAATGGGTTATTAATGACATACGAATAAAATAGTAGCGTCTAAAATGACGGTTAGTTATTATTGCAATTAACCTGAAACTAAAAAAATAATCTTAAAAAAAACAAGAAAATGAAATATATAAAAACCTTACTCATTTTTACACATCTGTTAGCCTTTATTACTTCTTGCCAAGAAAGTAAAAAATCAAATCTCACTTTGCTCAGTAATCAAATTCCAACAGATACGCCTTTGGTTTTTGGTGAAGACATTATTTCAACCGATAGCTACGAATTTGCCATTACGTTTACTCCCGATATGGACGAAATTTATTTTACACGTAGAAAGCCAGAAAAAGACAATGAAATTTATACCATGAAATTTGTTGATGGCAAGTGGTCAAGCCCAGAATCAGCGTTCTTTACAACTACTGAAGGATGGGATTTCGAACCTCATATCAACCCTAAAGGAGATAAGCTGTATTTTGGAAGCATAAGACCACTTAACGATACACTTAAACCACCAGGACTCTACCAATGGTATAGTAAGAAAAATGCAAATGGTTGGAGTACACCAGTTCCTTTAGGGAAACCATTTGTAGATAAATCTGTAATAATGTACTTAACGTCTTCAGAAAATGGTAATTTATACTTCACTACTGGTGAAAAAGGAGATGCACCAGAAGATTGGGTTATTTATAACTCGGTTAAGGAAGATGGCCAATATAAAAGTATTAATAGAATGGGAAGTGAAATAAATTCTACGGGCAAATGGATAGCCCATTCATACATAGCGCCAGACGAAAGTTATATGATATACGACTTTAAAAGTGACTTTGGCTTTGGTGAAAGCGATTTATACATCAGCTTTAATAAAAATGGAACATGGACAAAACCTTATAATATGGGATCCAAAATTAACACAGATCAAACTGAAATGGCTGCAAGTGTGTCACCCGACGGCAAGTATTTGTTTTTCCATAGAGGAGGTGACGATTATGGTGATATTTATTGGGTAGATTTTAAATCTATAATGCAAAACTTACTTAAAAAAATTAGGTAACTAGCTAACAATTACAATTATTATGATATTCAAGCAAGCAACACGAAATGATGTTACAGCAATTGTAGAAATGATTGCTGATGATGAATTAGGTAAGACAAGAGAAAACTTTCAAGTTCCTCTTCCTAAAAATTATTATGCAGCATTTGAAAATATAACTAGTGATAACAACCAGGAACTTATCGTTGTTGAAAATGATAAACTTGAAATTGTTGGCACAATGCAATTATCATTTATTCAGTATTTAACTTATCGTGGAGGCATTAGAGCTCAAATTGAAGCTGTTAGAATTAGAAAAGATCAACGAGGAAGAGGTTTAGGAACCAAAATGTTTGAATGGGCAATAAATAGGGCAAAACAAAGAAACGCTCACGTGTTACAATTAACAACTGATAAAAAAAGGCCAAGAGCATTGAATTTTTATAAAAGATTGGGGTTTATAGATTCTCACGAAGGTATGAAAATGCATTTTAATTAATAATTGTAAAATGATAAAGTACATCCAATATTTGTTCCCAAGTATGGTATCAAATAAGATTTATAAACATATGTCTTATCCAAGAGTAAGAAAACTACGTGACTCGGAAAAAGCAATGTTAAACTTAGCAAATGCTGAGGTTGTAAACTATGATGAGTTTGCTTTAATGCGGTATGAATGGGGGAAAGATTATGACAAAACAGCTTATCTTGTTCATGGATGGGAAGGACAAACCGGAAACTTTGCCTCATTAATACCAATATTACTTAAGGCGAAATACAAAGTGGTATCAATAGATGCGCCTTCTCATGGCAATAGCTCTATTGGAAAAACGAATATGTTTGAATTTTCAAAAATTTTGATTTCCCATTTTAAAAAGGACACCCCAGATTTAGTAATCAGTCATTCTTTTGGTAGTGTAAATGTTGCAAGGATATTAAGGTTGTGCCCAGACATTAAAATTAATTTATGGCTGATGGTTACGACTCCTTATAATTTTAAAAGCCGAATTGATGAGATGGCAATAAAATTTGGATTGAACAGTAGAGTCACTGAAAAGCTAATATCTAAAATTGAGGAAGATGTTAATGAAAGTATCGAAAACCTTAACATGGTTACTTATTGCAGCGAATTGTCTAATGTAGACAAGGCAATAATTGTGCATTCAAAATCCGATAATGTGTTGCCTATTCAAGGCGCAAGAAAAGTGAATAAATCTTTTACACAAAGTGATATAATCGAGTTAGATAATTATGGTCATTACTCAATTTTATGGTCTGATGAGCTAAAGTCAGTTTTAGAAGGTCAGATGTCAAATTAAAACATGCTCAGACAAGAGAACTTTTTTTTTAAATTGGGCAATCTAATTTACTTATAGAGTATACTTGAAAAAGTTACTTTAACCACGTTTAAAATATGATGAATCAGATAATAAACAACATTGAATAAAATTAATGAATGGCAGAATTGTTAAAGAATATATATAATCAAAAGTTCTTTGATTCTTTTATAGATTCAATGCAACGAATTAAATCTGATTTTGATAAAAACTCATTTTTAGACTGTATCTACGATAACGAATGGGAGAGCAGAGAATTAAAACAACGAATGAGGCATATATCAATTGTTTTGAAAAATCATTTATCTGATAATTTTAATGAGAATGTAAGTACAATTCTAAATCTAATTTCTCAATTAAAGAAAAATGAAATTAGGGAAGAAAGCATTGAGTTTATGTTTCTTCCAGATTTTATCGAATTATATGGTTTAGAAAATTACAATACATCTATTAAAGCATTTGAACAAATAACTCAATTTACGAGTTGTGAATTTGCAGTCAGACCATTTATCATTAAATATGAAATTGAAATGATAAAACAAATGAACTTGTGGTCACGACACAAACATCCAATGGTTAGACGACTTGCATCCGAAGGGTGCAGACCAAGACTACCTTGGGCAAAGGCCATCCCTTCATTAAAAAATAACCCTACACCAATTATTTCTATTCTTGAAGAATTAAAAAATGATACGTCAGAAAGTGTTAGAAGAAGCGTAGCAAACAATTTAAACGATATTTCAAAAGACAACCCAAATACGGTTATTGACCTTGCGAAAAATTGGCAAGGAAAAACAACTGAAACAGACTGGGTAATTAAACACGGATGTAGAACACTGTTAAAACAAGGTCATCCAGAAGTAATGGAACTTTTTGGATTTGGGGCAATAGATAAAGTCAAAATTAAAAACTTTAAAATTCTTACACCCAAAGTTAAAATTGGGTCTTTTTTAGAGTTTATATTTGAACTTAAAAACAACAACAAAATAGCATCAAAAATTAGGTTGGAATATGGGCTTTATTACCAAAAAGCAAACGGTTCTTTATCAAAGAAAGTGTTTAAAATAAGTGAAAAACAATATCCTGGAAATTCAACAACACAGATAAAACGAAAACAATCTTTTAAAATCATTACAACTAGGAAATTTAATATTGGAAAGCATCAATTGTCAATCATAATTAATGGAAAGGAATTTAATAAAGTTGATTTTGAATTGATTGAAAAATAAGAAATTATAAATCAAGATTATAATTAATAAAGCACCAAGGATGAATAATATACCTTTTTTAGAATATATAAATAAATATATCAGCCTATCAGTTGAAGATGAAACCATTCTACTTTCTAAAATTGTTCAAAGAAACTACCTCAAAGATCAATACATATCTCAGCAAGGAGATATATGCAAGAGTGTCAATTTTATTATTTCAGGAGGTACAAAAACTTTTTATATGGATAAAGATGGTCAAGAACATATCGTAATGTTCTCTATTGAAGATTGGTGGACCTCAGATTTGGGAAGTTTTATAACTCAAACTCCAGCAGATTTTAATGTTCAATGCATTGAGAATACTCAACTCATTCAATTTACCTATGATAATCTTGAAGAATTATATAAAGAGATTCCAAAACTTGAATGCCTTTTTAGAAAAATTGTAGAACGTGCTTTTGTAGCATCACAAAAAAGAATTGTTAGGAACTTCAGTCTTCCAGTCAAAGAAAGATATATCGAATTTAAGAACAAATACCCACAAATTGAGCAACGAGTTCCACAATATATGATTGCTTCTTACCTTGGTGTTACCAAAGAGTTTTTAAGTAAGATAAAAAGCCAAATCATACAAAATCAATAAATGTTAATCTAGTTTAACATCATTTCATAATCTACTTCAATTTTTAATCGTTCGTTGTTTTAGACATTTGTACCATAATATTTAAAACAAAATATAATGAACACACTATTAGAAAAAATCAGCACAATTAACGACATGATTCTTCAAGGGAAAGCATTGGAAGCTTTTGATCAATTCTATCATGACGATGTAGTTATGCAAGAAAATGACAATCCTACTATTGAGGGTAAAAAAGCCAATAGACAACGTGAAGAAGATTTTTTTGCAGCGATAACAGAATTTAGAGGTGCTCAGCCTTTAAAAGTAACTATTGGAGAAAATACAACTATGGTAGAATGGCATTTTGATTACACTCACAAAGATTGGGGAGTAAAAAATTACACTCAAGTTGCTGTACAAGAATGGAAAAACGGAAAAATAATAAAAGAAAAATTCTATTACGGAGAATAATTAATCAAATACCTATTAAAAAACAAAAAAATGGATAAATCAATAAAAAATATAACTGCAATAATCATGGTTGCATTCATGACATTTTCTTTTGCTACAGTTGAAAAAGTCAAAAAAGAAATAAATTTAGAAACTAGTAAGGTGACTTGGAAAGGTTACAAAGTAACAGGTTCTCATCAAGGAACAATTGACATAAAGAAAGGGAACCTCCTATTTGATGACAATAAACTTGTTGGAGGCGGTTTTATAATTGACATGTCTTCTATTGTGGTTACAGATTTGGAAGGAGAATACAAAGACAAACTGGAAGGACATCTAAAGTCTGATGACTTCTTTGGAATAAACAATTTTCCAACAGCATCGTTAACCTTTAAAAAAGTTAAATCTACTGGAAAAAACTCTTATGAAGTTACAGGAGATATTACTATTAAGAAAAAAACAGAAACTATCAAGTTCGATATTTCCATATATGGAAATAAAGCAAATGCTTCGCTAAAAATTGATAGAACAAAATTTGATGTACGATATGGTTCAACAAGCTTCTTTGATAATTTAAAAGATAAAGCTATTTATGACGATTTTGATTTGGTGGCTGACTTAGAATTTTAGCAGAAACTTAAATTTTGGCAAGCACCAATATTTTTTTTTCAATAATTTAATCATGCAAAATTAACGTTAATTTTAAATCATTAAAAAAAGCACGAGTATATATATATACTCGTGCTTTTTTTGTATTCATGTCCAATTCATTTTTTGATAGATTAAACATCCAATATAACACACAAGTACAACATCAATCTAAATCACTTTCCACCATTATGGATCCTTTTATTATCTTAATTGTTGGCGTTTAGTTGGTTTGATTTTAATAGAGGTGTAATTGCTTGTATTTTAATTGATTATTGTTAAATATTTACTTTTACAAACAGGAGATAACCATTCTATTTTTAAAGTATTAGAATTATAAACAATAAGCTTCTGTACTTTTTTTGAACGTTTCAATGGAACAAAATGAATAATTAAATTATTTGGTATTGTTCTAAAAGATAAAAGTATTACTTTTGGTTATAGGTAATGAAAAATTGATATTTCGCTATTATTTCACCAATTTTTACGAAAAGATTAGTGTGTCCATAGAAAAGCGGGGTAAATAAAATAGTTCGAATCCTTCAGGGCTCACACACAGGCTTGTAATGAACTAAAAATCAGTTTATTGCAAGCCTGTTTTCTTTTTGGTTGAGTTGTGCGTGGCTAATTTGCATCCCGAAACCTACAAGAAGGACAAGGAAAAATGTTCTTGACAATTTTGTTTTCATAGTCTCTAAATTTTATTTTGAGCCTTAAATTTCATCGACTCGAATGGATTTTATTGGTAAAGAGTGAATTTTATACGGCTTATAAGTGCTTTCCAACAAAGGGGAAATACTCAAGGTCATATATCCGGCTTGTTGGGACCAAAAAACGAAGGCCAGTTCGTTTTCAGCTTTTAAAGCTTCAATATAATAACTGGTATGGCCCATATGTACCACTACAATACCATCACGCTCGAGGTTTGTTTTTATTATTACCCGATATTCCTTTCCCCTTCGAACGTTACACGTTATATCTGCGCTAAAAAGAAATATCTGATTGTAAACTTCATCAGACACGATTAGTTGTGCCAGTGGCTCTAATCCTGTGGCCGATTTGGGCAATAACCTGAAATAGTCCTTGCTGTACCTTCCGTGGAAAGAGATATCCAAACCCGGCACAAATGGCTTTGATGGAGAAATTTTTACACTTTTGTTCGATCTTGCCTTTAAATCTTTTTCAGAAATATCCAGTTTCAAAAGCTTTTCCAATTGTATGTTCTTATTGAATTGGGAAGCCTTTAAGGATTCTATTTTTACTTTTGAAAGAGTGTTGGCATTGGCCGAAATAGCCGCCTTGCTTGAAATTTTTTTGTTTTGCCTGATCTGGGCTTGGCCACTTAGCATAAACAAGGCCAATAGGGACGTTATTGCTAATTTCTTTTTAAAAACTGTAATTTTCATGGTTTTTTTATTTTGATAACAGAATAATTAGATAGGAAATTCATGGTTGCTAGGAAAAACCTTGTTGGCTACCCATTTATAAAATCTTTCGCCCAAGCGTAAAGTTTTGCTAAGCCTTACCTTATCAACACTGGCGTTCTTAATCTTAATGTGCTTATTGCCGTAAAATTGGGCATCGTACACGGTGCCGCTTACTATTATGGTGCCTTTGGCATTGCGTCGCACTTTGCGTTTCAGTTTTACCTTCAATTCCAGGGTAACCCTACAGCCCTTAAAAGAAATATTCTTTACTTCTTTTATTTCGAGCTTTTTTAGATTGGTTGCACCTACATCCCAAACTTGCCCAGCCACTATATTATTGATGTCTTGAATTATTTCGGCCTTACTTGCATTTCCATAGCTTTCAACAAGGGTACAGTTTATTTGTGCTTTGCCGTGTGTTGTTCCCAAGAAGCATGTTACAGTAAGTAACAGCCACAAGGTCTCTTTTTTGAATAGTGAAATAATTGTTTTCATGATTTCATGTTTTTAACTTTTATTAGTTGGATTTATGGTAATACTACGTTTTGGCATCAGTATTTATTGAGAGCCAACCACGAAGCTGTTCGTGTTTTTTATAAATTCTACTTCAATGACAATGTCAATCCAGCCTAAAGTGTTTTCGTTTTTCCTATTTAAATCTTGTCTATCTGAATAGCTGAAACAGACAAATGGCTTGGTTTTTCGCGATCTGGGTTTACACCTGAAATTCCTATGCGAATGATACCGGCATTTTGTGTGCTAAAAGCTATATTAACCTCTCTGTTTCTAACGTCATTCAAACTTGTCCGAATTTCCCTGTCGCCCAATTGAATTAGCATGTACCGTTCAGGTTCAAAAATATCCCCAGGAAAATTGTCGTTTACCAAAGAAATTTTCATACGATACTCGCCTCCTCTTTGTGTTGTATATTTGATAAATCCGGAATAGGTGCGATACAGATAACCAGAAGATGTTGCTGCTGTATGGATATGCCGTGCACCAAGGGAGAAACTTTCTCTACTGTAAGTGCCATCAAATTCAAAGCTTAGCCCCGGAATACTTGGTCTTTGTGGGGTAATTCTCCAACTCTTTGATGCACGTAATTTTAGTTTTTTCTCTGGAAAATTCACTAATGGGATATCGGAAAATTTCTGCCCTCGTTTCAATGTTTTCTCTTTGACGCTTTTTAAAGGCAATGATTTGTTTACAAGCGTAGTAGAAGCCAATTTTTTTTTGGCAACCTTATTTTTTAGCTTGTACTGCGAATGGCCATGAAAGGTAATAGACAGTATTATTATAAATATTAGAATTTTCATAATTTCTATTTTTTTATGGTTACTATACTTTAATAAACTCCACGCGACGGTTCTGTGCTTTGCCTTCAGTAGTACTGTTATCGGCCACAGGCTCGGTTTCGCCCTTGCCTTCAGTATCCAATCGGGCCGAATCTATGCCATAGATGGATACCAATGTGTTTTTCACGGCCTCAGCCCGTTGTTTTGAAAGGGCTAGATTTTTGGCATCATTACCGTCGGCATCGGTATGCCCCACGATATTTAAATTAAGATCGCTTTCTTGTTTCAGTACTTGTGAAATCTGTCGAATGATGCCCATTGACTTTGGCTGTAAAGTGGCCGAACCCGATTTGAACAAAATAGCGTTGGTCGATACCCGGCCTTCGGCAATTAGTTTGCTCCTTAAGTCTTGTCCGCCCTCAGCTAGCTTTAGATTGGTAATGAATAGCTGTTCCTTACCGGCCTTGAAATTGTTAAGTTCGAACTTGAGCCCGTAGGATCTGCTGATGGGAGGCAGCAAACTGGGGATATCGACCACTTTTTGCTGGTTTACCCAAAGGCGCAAGCGCTGCTTGTTTACCGCCACCGAGATGTGTGGTCGGTTTAGAAGTGCTTCCCGGATATCTGCTTTAACCTGATTGTTGATTTCTTTGGAGCTGTTACGTACCCACAGCCCTACGGCAGCATATTGGCAGAACGATATTTGGGCGTAAGCATAGTTGCCCAGCTTAAAGCCCGTATCGTCCGATAGGATTATCTTGAGCACCGTAGTGGAGGCCGTTTTATTATCTAGCCCCGTGGCCATGAGGTCGAACTCGATGGTAAACGCTTCGGGCAACTCGGGCAGCTTGGGTATATAATAGGTGCCGTACCCGGGCTTCATCTCGAGCCACTTTTCGGTACCACTGCTTGTGCCAACCACCTCGCCACTTCCATTGGTATTCCATTTGCTGGGAAAATCGCCGACATAATCAGATGAAAATTCATCGAAAAACACCTGCTTGTTGCCGGGAACAAAGTCGAATTTAGAATAGATCGTTAGTTCGGAATCCAAGGTGTCCCCTTGGGGCGTTTCATCTTCATCCATTGGGTCTTGGCCATTTTTGGTGGCGCTCTTTCTTTTTTTCTTCTTCTTCTTCTTTATTTTTTTATCTGCATCGAGAATCGTATCCATAATCCGGCCGGTTTCCTCGGCAGCTTTTTCTTCTACCTTTTGCAGTACGGTTTCTTTTGCGGCTTCTTCGGCTCTTTTTTTTAGTTTCTTCAAAATCTGAGCATGTGCCGTTGGTGCGCAAAGCAAAAAAATGAATAGCCAAGCTATCGTTACCTGTTTCGTTTTCATAATATTTTCTTTTAAATTAAGCATGCCGTTCGGTAAATGGCGAAGGTGAACAATACGGTTTCGCTCAATGCGTTTCTTTCTGCAATAAGCCAGTATCCGTTCTTCTTTTTTACGATTTTCACTTTGTAAATAAGGTGATAATACTGCCGGTTTCGAATATCGAGGGTTACGGTTTTTCCTGTTTTTTTGAGTCTTACCGTGGTTTGTAACGTGTTTTGGGCCGCGGTTTGTTTGATGCCTATATCAAGCGGAAAAACAGATTTCAGCTCATTTCGGCTATTGTTGGTAAGGTTGCCCAGTCCGTACCGGGCCTCTGTACCAAACGATGTGTGCTGGCTGTTCTTCGCGTTTAACTGCAAGGATACCAAAGCAATCTCGTAGCAAACGCCGTTGTTTAGGTTGTACATAATCTTATCGAAGGCCGTGGGTAAATTTACTGGGGCGGTAATCTTTGGCTTTACCTTTGGCTTGGTTATTTGTGCTTGTACCGCAATAGTGTTCAGTATAATTATTAATACGGATATACCAATTTTTTTAAGTGTTTTCATAATTTTATTCTTTAATGAAATAAGTTGTTTTTATAATCTTGTTTTTGTGGATGATCTTCAATTTGTATTTCCCTTTTCCTAAATGATTGATGTTTAGGAAAATCTTATTGGTAGGCCATTTTTTAATAGTGCCCTCATACTTTTTTTTCTTCATAATAAATTGAATGAAGATTACGCGGTCGGTAATAAATTCAAAGCTAAAAACAAGATTGTTTAGTGGCTATAAGGCATGTATCAAAGTCTATAATAAATGTAACATTACACTGAAAATCAGTGTTTTGAAAGGGTGGGGTGTGATTATTTTGAGATGTACTCTGAAGGGGAGCAGCCATAAGCTTCTTTAAAACATTTACTAAAATAGGCATGGTCGTTAAAACCAACGGTGTATCCAATTTCAGAAATATTGGCATCGCTTTTTTGAAGTAATGATGCGGCCAATTTTAAGCGCTGGGAACGAATGAATTCCGAGGCCGATAAATCTGTTAGCGCTTTTAACTTTCGGTGTAATTGCATACGGCTCATGCCCACGGCTGCACTGAATTTTTCTACGCTAAAGGACGGTTCCGTTAATTTTTCATCAAGTACCTGTTGTACCTTTTCCAAAAATTGCTCGTCTAAATTGGTTATTGCAATATCTTTTGGTTTAAGCACCACTTCTTGGCTATAACGGTTGCGAAGCAGCTTTCTTGAAGCTATTAAATTTTGCACCCGGGTTTCGACCATTTTTATTTTAAATGGCTTGGTAATATAATCATCGGCGCCGGTTTCCATACCTTTATATTGACTTTCTTCACCAGCTTTGGCCGTTAATAATATTATGGGGATGTGGCAGGTGCGTTCGTCTAATTTTAACTGTTTGCATAATTCCAGACCATCGGTTACAGGCATCATAATGTCCGATATAATAATATCGGGCACAAATTCTATGGCTTTTTCTATGCCTATTTTTCCGTTTTCGGCTTCTAAAACCTGAAAGGTGTTTGAAAACGAGTTTTTTATAAATGCGTTTACATCGGCATTATCTTCTACAATGAGAAGGATGGGTGCATCTTCATCCAGCATGTCATTAGTTGCTTGTTTGGTTTTTGTTGAGGATGGTACTGGTTGTTTGTATTCTTGCAGAGTTGATCCGGTTTTGTGTACTGGGACAAGTTCGTTTTTGTAAAAGGCCTTTTCTGATATGGGCAATATAACTTTAAACAACACGGTATCGGTTTTTGTAATTTCAACATGTATGGTGCCATGGGCTAATGTAACCAGCTCTTTAACCAAGGACAGGCCAATGCCAATACCATCGGCATTTTCATCGGCTTGATAAAACCGATTGAAGATTTTGTCTATTTTTTCATTGGAAAATGTTGGGCTGCTGTTTTCTACCAGTATTTCCAGTTTACTATTTTTTATGGTCGATTTGAAATTTACGACGCCGTTTTCTGGTGTGTATTTAAAGGCATTGGACAGTAAATTGATTACCGTTTTTTCGATTAGGTTTTTATCGAACCAAGCATTTTTGGTGGTTTCAACTTTAACGGTGTATTCAATTTTTTTGCTTTTGGCTAAGTGCACAAATGATGACGCAATAGATTTTAAAAGAACCGTTAAATCGCCCCGGGAAACCCGAAGTTTTAAATGGCCGGATTCTAATTTTGAAAGGTCCAACAGTTGGTCTACCAAATTAAGCAACCTTTTGGAATTGCGCTGCATCATCTCGAAATCGGTACGGTCGGTGTTGTTTAGTTTTTCTGATTCCAATTTTTTTTCAAGCGGTGCTGAAATTAGTGTTAACGGTGTACGGAATTCATGCGAAATATTAGCGAAAAAATTAGATTTTAAGACATCTATTTCCTTTAGTTTTTTATTGGTTTTTTGTCGGTTTCGGTACAAAATAAAAAAGAAAACCCCGACTAACGATGTTAGGCAGAGGCCTCCCAAAAACAAATTTCGTTGATTCTTTTTTTGCTGGGCTACCAATTGGTTTTGTGAGGTTAGCAAAGCGATTTCTTTTGTTTTTTTTTCGTTCTCGTACTTGGCCTCAAGTTCATGTACGTTTTTCGCATTTTCAGCCTTTGTGATGCTATCTTTTAACGATTGAAATGCTTCTAAATATTCTAACGCTTTTCTATAATCTTTTTTTTCTAGATGTGCAGTGGATAAGTTCTTTAAGATTTGAGATTTGTTGTAAGAAATGTTCATCTCATCATAGATTTCCAAAGCGCGTTTTAAAAGCATTATGGCCCTGTTGGGATTGCCATAGTGTTTTGCTACTTCAGCGAGCCCTACCAATCCATTTGCAAGCTGCATTTTACTATTGGACTGATTTGCTAGATTTACGCTTTTTTCATAATATTTCTTAGCGTTTGGATAGTTTTTTAGTTTAAGATACGATGCGCCAATCCATCCCGATATATCACTGACTTCATCTGTGTTTTGGACATTTGAGTAATAGTTTAGTACGGGTATCAATGAATCTATGCAATTTTGGTAGTTTCCTTTATTGAACTCCAATTTGCCCATGTTGAATTTAATGTACACCTCGCCTTCGCGTCTGTTCATCAATCTATATTGTTCCTTGCTTCTAAGAAAGTATTCTTCAGACTTATCAAAATTACCGAGTTCCATGTAAATTTGACCGATGTTTGATAATGAGGCGGCAAGAGCAGGTTCTTTACGTTCGTGGTGTTGAAAAATGGAATCGACCTTTAGATAATTCTGTAAAGCATTGTCAAAGTCGTTTTCATAATAAAAGGTGTTTCCTAAACGATAGTAAGAGAAGTACAATCCTTCCCAATCGTTATTTCTCTTAGCGATTTCCAGGGCTTTGTACGTGAGTTCTTTTGCAACGGAATAATTGCCTAAATGGGATTGCGCCATAGCCAATCTTACGTAACAATTACTTGTTTTCGAATCGTCTTTTAAAATTATGGCATGCTTTAGCGCGCCTTCCATGGCAAGTATAACGCTATCCATTTTGGAAACACTCCAGTAATGTGTGGCTTTATGCAAATAGGCATTGTAATAAGCATAATCCCACTTGCTTTTTTTTCCTATTTTAAACATTTCCCTGTAACAGAACTGGGTAGAATCCGGGTTACTGTATAGATAATTATCAAAAATCCATTGCAGGGTTTTTATCTTAACCGTATCGTTGGCAGCTGTTCTATAAACTTGATTAAGCGAATCGATATTGTAGCGGTTCTGTCCAAATAGGGACATACTTAAAAAAAGCAATATCAGCGCTAAAATGGGTTTCACGGCTCAAAATGAATTTGATTTGATTATAAATTTAAGCAATTATATCCAAATCAACCTAGTATAACTGTATAGCATTTATTGTCGATAAACAAACTTTTTTCCGATTTTCTAAACAACAATTAATAAATGTGTTTCAAGACATTTTTATTTTAAGCCGCTCATATATTAAAATTGCCAATAGTCATTCATAAGGTACTATGCTAAACGAGTGCGAGTAGCTTTTGCCTGTAGGAATGATATATTCTGGGTGCAACAAGAACCCCCAAGACGTATTGCTGCCCAAGTCCATCTGTAATTAATCGATGTTCCATTGTATGGTTTCGCCAAATTTAATATCCGCTCCGTGCTTTGAGGTTACTGGAACCAAACCTGAAACTGATTCGCTATCATCTCCGATTTCAAAATCGATTTCATTCATATCAAAAGGCCAAACAGGTATTTAACAGGACGTTGCTCGACGCTTTTAAGGATAAATTATTTGATGAAACCTTTACCCAACGTACATTGGTTTTGTTACCGGTTTCCTGTGGACGCAAATAATGCTTAAACTTTTTGGTTGTTTTTCCGGCGCAAAAACCAAAGCATTTTTAATAAGACTTCTAATGGCTTTACCATAACTGCTTTTTTCGATACTGTACCCTAAATTCATTTTAGAGAAGTGATCCATTAAAATATGGATATAATGTTTTGTGCCATCGTTGGTTTTAAAAATCGTAACCTCTGCACACCACAATATGTTAGGTTTTGAGATTCGTTTGGGATTGAGACCATTAAGTTTGCGTTTATCGCGATTACTCTTAAACCCAAGTAGCTTACAGTTATTGTAAAAAGTGCTTTCGCAACAATTAATGTAGTAATTCCGGACACCTTTTAAATATATTGAAGTGAAGGTTTGGACCAGAACATATAATCTGGGTGTGCTAAATAGTTTTTTATAGCTTTAACTTCAGAGGTCAACAACAAGTTTGGAAATGGCTTTGTACACCACTTGAAATAAGAAGGTTCTCACTTCTGAATCACAAGTGTTTTGTAATTCTGATGGATGGTGTGGAATATATTAAAAACCTTTTAGGGCTCACTTAAAACTTCACTATTTTTTAGTGGAGCTTTTTTGTTTTAAGGAATTACTTTGAAATTTAAAATTATTTGCCTAATTGGTTATAATATTTATTAGTTTAGCATTAATATATTATGAAAAACCTCTGCCTACTTATCTGCATTTTACTAACTCAAAGCATCTTCTCACAAGAGGCTAATATCGCTACGAAATTCAGTGAAAATGGTACGTTGTATGATGGTTTAAGTGAATCTTCAAAACCTTTAACAGAATTTAAAAAAGGTGAAAACTGTATTGTAATTGGTTACTTAGGAAAAGATAATTACAAAGTATCCTATAAAGAATGGGTTGGGATTTTAAGTTCTGATTTTCTGTTAATTAATGACGAAATGATGGATTTGTACTATGATTTTCAGGAAAAGGCACGAAAAAAACTCATCGAAGAAAGAGAAAATAGAAAGAAGCGTTTACAAGAAATAATATACAACAGTCCCGAGGAAAAGGAGAAACGAAGACAAGATTCCATTGTCAAAGCAAAAATAGCTGAAAAAATAGCACAGCGAAAACGAGACTCCATCGCCAAAGTCAAAGAGTTAGAAAGGCAACGATTGGCCGCAGAAGCCTTGTTACGTAAACAAGCCGAGGAAAAAGCACAGCGAAAACGTGATTCCATCGCTAAAGCCAAAGAAGCTGAAAAGCAACGATTGGCTGCGGAAGCCTTGTTACGTAAACAAGCTGAGGAAAAAGCACTGCGAAAGCGTGATTCCATCGCTAAAGCCAAAGAAGCTGAAAAGCAACGGTTGGCCGCGGAAGCCTTGTTACGTAAACAAGCTGAGGAAAAGGCACAACGCGAACGTGATTCCATCGCCAAAGCCAAAGAGGCTGAAAAACAACGGTTGGCCACAGAGGCTCTATTGCGCAAACAAACTGAGGAAAAGGCACAACGTGAGCGTGATTCCATTGCTAAAGCTAAAGCAGCCGAAAAGCAACGTTTGGCAGAGCAGGAGTTCCAACGCAAAAAGGCAGCATTGAAAGCTTTGAGGATAAAAGACTCCATCGCTAAAGCCAAAGAAGCTGAAAAGCAACGATTGGCAGCAGAGGCTTTATTACGCAAACAAGCTGAGGAAAAGGCACAACGTGAGCGTGATTCCATCGCTAAAGTTAAAGCGGCAGAAAAGCAACGCTTGGCAGAGGAGGAGTTCCAACGCAAAAAGGCAGCATTGCGAGCGGTGAGGATAAAAGACTCCATCGACCAAGCCAAAGAAGCTGAAAAGCAACGATTGGCAGCAGAAGCTTTATTGCGCAAACAAGCTGAGGAAAAGGCACAACGCGAGCGTGATTCCGTCGCTAAAGTTAAAGCGGCAGAAAAGCAACGCTTGGCAGAGGAGGAGTTCCAACGCAAAAAGGCAGCATTGCGAGCGTTGAGGATAAAAGACTCCATCGACCAAGCCAAAGAAGCTGAAAAGCAACGATTGGCAGCAGAAGCTTTATTGCGCAAACAAGCTGAGGAAAAGGCACAACGCGAGCGTGATTCCGTCGCTAAAGTTAAAGCAGCCGAAAAGCAACGCTTGGCAGAGGAAGAATTTCAACGCAAAAAGGCAGCATTGCGAGCTTTGAGGGTAAAAGATAGCCTAGCGAAAATTCAAGAGACGGAAAAACAACGATTGGCGGCTCAAGAATTTCAGCTTAAACAGGCAGAGGAAAAAGCTAAAAGACAGCGGGATTCCATCGCTAAAGCCAAGGTGTCCGAAGAACAACGTTTGGCCACAGAAGCTTTATTGTTAAAGCAGGCCGAAGAAAAGGCCAAAAGGCTTTTGGACTCTATCGCTAAAGTAAAAGAAACACACAAGCTTCGATTGGAAAAATCTGAATCGCGAAATACCTGTAACTACCTTATTAATGAATACGATGAGTTTTACAAAGAACAATTAATCCGAACAGAACTTTATAAGCTCAATAAAAACTTAACCGTAGAATTGTACAGACAGGGCAACAAGGTAAATGTTTTTTTAAATCTTTCAGCAAACTTGGGATGTGCCAGTTATTTAACAAGTAACAGATCTTCGGTAAAAATTCAACTTGAAAACAACCAAAGTATAACGCTTTTCCATTCGTGGAATATTGATTGCGAAAACTTTAATTTTAAAGGCAGAATAACTAATTCGCAAATGCAAAAATTAGAGCAATCTGCTATAAAATCCATTTATTTTAAAGGTACAAAAAGCACTAAATTAGTATCGGACATTGATTACAGAACGTTTTTTATCGAAAAACTAAAATGCATTGAGTAGCAAATGTTTTAAGCTATTTAATTGGCTTTTGTACTTATAATAACAATTTTATTTCCATCAATATCCGTTGTAAAAAACAAGTACAGATTTCCCCCGTCTTTAATGCTGAATTTTTTTCTAATTTGTTGAACCGTTTCGGGAAAATTCCGGGTGGTGATATTGGCTTTTTTTATGGCTTCTTTTTTTAACGCCTTTTTGTTGAAAGGCAATAGTTTTTCAATTTTAAAACATCTTCCGGGGAAATCCACAAGCTGTTGGCTGGTGTATAAATGTGAATGCTGATGCAGTTTAAATAATTTTAATTGATGGGAAATGGAATGGAATCCACCCGATTTTAATATAGCAGCATTGGGCTCGTACAAATAGGTGAGCGGTTTATGGTAATTGGATGGCGTATGTTTTTCTTCTTCCAACAAAAAACTAAAATGCGCATTTTTATCTTTTTTTATATTTACCGTTTCTATTGAAATTGCTTCAGAATAACCGCGTTCCAAAATCCAAAGCAATTCTTTTACTTCGTTATTTACAGCGACAACGTGAATGGTTTTTACAAGCCTCAATTCATTTATGCCAACCGAAATATCGAGTAGTGGCGATGTTTTAATCAATATGTTTTTTGAATGCCTAAAAAGCAAATCGAGATGTTCGGGAATATTGGGCAAACAGTCGTTTAAAAAGAATACTTTGCCTTTACTGTCGTGGCGTCTTGAAGGGTCGATATAAATCCAATCGAAGGTTTTTTTTGAAGTTTTTAAATATGTAATTCCATTAACATTTTGGGTTGAAATATTACGAGCATGTAATTGTGTGTAATTGTGTTTTACGATTTCTGAAAGCTGATCATTTATCTCGCAAAGTACAACGGTTTTAAAATGTTTTGAAAAGTAGTAACAATCCACGCCGAAGCCACCAGTTAAATCAATTATCGATTCGCCTTTAATTAATTTAGATTTGTAATTCGCCGTAATTTCTGAAGAAGTTTGCTCAATATTCAGCTTATTTGGATAATAAATATTTGTGGTATTGAACCATGTTGGCAATTTTTTTTCGGAGCGTTTTTTAGCTTCAATTTGCTCGATGATGTCTTTGGTTTCAACCGCATCAAACGCTGTTCCTTTTAATAGTAATTTTGAAACATCAGCCTGTAAATTTTCATTTATAAACTCTTGGATTTCAGTATTTAAAATAGAAGGATTCAACAGAAACTATAAACCTTTAGTGAGTTTTTTAACAATCTTATTTTCAGATAAAAACTCCTTTAAAATCACTTTAATAGCCGTATAAGCTGGCACCGCAATAATTAAACCAATAACGCCAAAAAGAATGCCCGTAATTAAAATAACCAAAAATATTTCAAGAGGGTGCGATTTGACACTTTTTGAAAATATAATGGGTTGGCTGCCAAAATTATCGACCAATTGGCCTATTAAAAACACGACAAGTACCCAAATTGTTTTTGGTAAGATAACTGCGCTAAACGATTCGCCAAGGTTGCTGGTCATGGTTAATGTAATCATTAATAAGCCGCCAATTAAAGGGCCAACGTATGGTATTAAATTAAGCAATGCACATAAAAATGCAATAACAATAGCGTTTTCGACCCCAATGATTAAAAGCCCAATGGTATAAATGACAAACAGAATTAGGATTTGAAAAATGAGTCCGACAAAATATCTTGAAAGCAAGTCTTTTATTTTTGTTGAAGAGTTCCGCCACCGCAATTCTTTATTGTCGGGTATAAAAGTCAGAATGCCGTTTTCAAACAATTTACTGTCTTTTAAAAAGAAAAAGGAAATGAACAATACCGAAAATAATCCAATACTAAAACTGCCCAATCCGCTAACCACGGCATTTAAAAAATTGGGAATTATTGAATAATCCAATTCTGTTAAAAGGTTGGAGTTTTTTATGGATTGCTCGATATCGATTTGATTCAATTCAAAATAGGCAATTATTTCTCTGTACAAATCTTCTACTTTTCCTTGTAATTGCTCGATATTTAAAAGTGATAAATTATGGCCTTGTTCAATAATTAAAGGAATAAATAAACTTACCAAACCCACAAACAATCCAACTAAAAATACCATGGTTACAATAACGGCAATGGTGTTTTTAAACTTTAATTTGCGGCGAAGAAACATAACAATAGGTCTGCCAATTAGCGAGATAACGGCGGCAATGGCCACATAAATTATAACGGATTGTATTTTGTATAAAAAGTATAATAATAAGGTGATGCCAAGTAAAATGGCGATGGCTTTTAAAATACCGTTTGCTATAGTGTTGGATTTCATTTAGTAAATATAATCATTGAAGTTGGAAGCACGAAAACTGAAGTTAGAAGATTTTTACAATAACTGTTTGGTTATTTCATACAAAGCAATATTGGTGGCTTGAACCACATTCATGCTGCTGTTTTGTCCGAACATATCAATGTGGATTAAAGCATCAGACCTATTTAAAATAGCTTCGGAAACCCCAAAATTCTCGTCGCCAATAATCAATGCGATTGGTTTTTTATTTGAAAAATTAAAGCGGTGGATGGGTTTACTTGTGTTTGTAATTTCTAAGGAAATGATTTGATATTTTTCGTTTTTTAAACGTTCAACTATTGTTGAAGCAGATTTGGTAATCTCATAATTTACCACTTTCTCGGTAGCTCTCGAGGTTTTTGCCATTTTGCGCCCAAGCTGAATGTTTTCGCCACAAAGGATTAATTTCTCTACTCCAAAAGCATCAGCGATTCTAAATAAACTTCCAATATTTAGTGCATTGGTTACATTGTCGCAAACCAATATGATTGGAAATTTTTGTTTTTTGAAATTGGTATTGTAATGGGTGAGTTGCACGTTCTGTTAATTTATTAAGTTTTTTGTGGTTTAGTTGATATGCCATGAAGCCGAAAGATATCGGGACACTAATGTTTTCTTAAAAGAGTCCAAAGAATAATTGCTAATACAATAAAGAAAATCAAAATTTTCAAAAGCAATTTAAGAAGATCTTTAAATGTGCTTTCTACTTTTTGGTTTTCAAAAAAGAATTCAACTATCATAAGAACAATTCCTTTCAATATTATGCGTGTATTAATGGTTTAATTCTCAAAAGCATATTTAATAATATTAGCGCCCATTTTTAGTGCTTTTTCTCTAACATCTGCGGGGTCGTTGTGTACTTCGGCATCTTCCCAACCATCGCCTAAATCGCTTTCGTAAGTGAATAATAAAACCAATCGGTCTTCGTGAAATATACCGAAAGCTTGCGGACGTTTGCCGTCGTGTTCATGTATTTTAGGTAAACCTTTTGGAAATTTATAAACGATATTAAACAGTTTATGGTTTACTGGTAATTCCACTAATTCCTGATTTGGAAATACTTTTTTTAATTCTTTGGTGATGTAAGGTTGCATGCCGTAATTATCATCGATATGCAAAAAACCGCCAGAGATTAAATAATTGCGAAGGTTTTCGGCATCGGTTTCGCTAAAAAACACATTGCCATGTCCGGTCATGTGTAAAAATGGATACTGAAATATATCGGAGCTTCCCACTTCAACGGTTTGCGGTTTTGGGTTTATTTTGGTGTTTATATTGGCGTTACAAAACTGAATGAGATTGGGCAATGCCGTTGGGTTACCGTACCAATCGCCACCGCCATTGTATTTTAAAATAGCTAAATCTTGACTAAATGAGAGCAAAGAAAAGAGAGCAAAGAAAAGTGAAAAAAATAGCTTCATGTTGTAAATACATTACTGCCCATTATGGGCTTCATTTATAAATGCTACGGAATGGCAGGCTACAATGGCAGCCGTTTCCGTGCGCAATCTTGTGTCACCCAAAGTTACGGGAATAAAATTATTGGCAAGCGCCATTTTTATTTCTTTAACGGAAAAATCGCCTTCGGGACCAATTAAAATGGTAGTGTGTTGATTTGGTTTTAGTTGCGTTTTTAACGATTTTCTATCGGTTTCTTCGCAATGCGCAATAAATAAATCGCCTTTAAATTCTTGTTTTATAAAGTCTTTAAATGAAATGGCTTCATTAAGTTTTGGCAAATAGCAGCTTAAAGATTGTTTCATGGCCGATTGCAAAATCTTTTCGTAACGCTCGGGTTTTATAACCTTTCGTTCGCTGTGGTCGCAAAAAATTGGCGTGATGCTATCAATGCCAATTTCGGTGGCTTTTTCTAAAAACCATTCGTAGCGATCGTTCATTTTTGTTGGTGCCACGGCCAAATGTAAATGGTAATGGCGTTTGGGCTGTTTGGCTTTAGAAACAACATTGGCAACGCATTTATTGATATTGGGTATGGTAATTTCGGCCGTAAACAGCCAACCGTTGCCATTTGTAATATGCAAGGTATCGCCAACATTTTTGCGTAACACCTTTACAATGTGTTTGCTTTCTTCTTTTGTAAAAGTGAATTGTGTGGTGCTTTCTGAAATGTCTGGATTGTAGAAGAGTTGCATAAAGCTAAGATACTAAGATTTATGATTGGATATGAGATGTTTTGTAGCTGAAATAATTAGATTCAAAATGAAAACAATTTGGACTAAAATGAATACAATAAAAATGACCGTTATAAAAGCAATTAGATTTGAGTCATCATCAAATAATGGGAAATTTGTGTTGGGTTTGGTTAAACTAAAATAAAATAATCCTATAAAATAAACAGGGAAGCACCCAATTGTTATTACTGTATGTATAATAGTTAATAATTTTATTAAAGGAATTTTAAGCTTTGAACTTATGAAGTATATTAATCCAATAAAAGAAAGTCCAATTGTAATTAACACTTCTAAATGGAAAGTAGCTATTATATAATAGGTATCATGTATGTTTATATCTAAATCATTGTTAGAATCGTAATTAAATAATGAATTAATAAAAACTACTAATGCAGTTATCCAAAAATAAATATGAGGTTTATTAAGTTTCATCTATAAATCATTCATGATCCCGATAACAACCGGTATTGTGGCAAAACCTAAATCTTCAATCGCGCCGAAGCCATCACATCCTGTTCAGCAAAATCACCTTCTAAATATTTTAAATAGCCTACAATGGCAATCATTGCCGCATTATCGGTTGTGAATTCAAATTTGGGCACATAAGTTGTCCATCCAAATTTTTGTTCGCCATTTTTTAATGCTTGACGTATCCCAGAATTTGCCGAAACTCCACCGCCAATAGCAATGTGTTTTATACCGGTTTGTTTCGATGCGAGTTTTAATTTATCAATTAAAATACCAATAATCGTGTACTGAATAGAGGCGCAAATATCGTTTAAGTTTTCTTCGATAAAATTAGGATTCGCTTTTACTTCCCGTTGGATAAAATACAAAATAGCTGTTTTAAAACCCGAAAAACTAAAATTCAATCCATCAACTTTTGGTTTGGTGAATTGAAAGGCTTTCGGATTCCCCAATTTTGCACGTTTGTCAATTTCCGGTCCCGCAGGATAACCCAAGCCTAAAATTTTGCCACTTTTATCAAAGGCTTCCCCAACGGCATCGTCGATGGTTTCACCAATAACGGTCATTTTAAAATAATCTTCAACTTTCACAATTTGGGTGTGTCCGCCAGAAATAGTCATCGCTAAAAACGGAAACGGTGGTTTTTTAAAACCTTCTTCATCTATAAAATGCGCTAAAATATGCGCTTGCATGTGGTTTACATCAATTAACGGAATGTTTAAGCCATAAGCCAACGACTTCGCAAACGATGTGCCCACCAATAGCGAGCCCATTAACCCCGGGCCGCGCGTAAATGCTACTGCGTTGAGCTGTTCTTTAGTAATGTTCGCTTTTTTTAAAGCTTGGTGCACCACTGGAACAATGTTTTGTTGGTGCGCTCGCGAGGCCAATTCTGGTACCACACCACCAAACTCTTCGTGTATTTTTTGGTTCGCCACAACATTGCTTAAAATTTTGCCGTTGTGTATTACGGAAGCCGCTGTATCGTCGCATGAAGACTCAATTCCTAGAATATAAATATTTTGTGAAGACATTAATAAAAATTAGGCACAATAATTGTTAATTTTGACTCGATAATCGAGACTTAAATGTTGCCAGTATAGTTTTGCATAAAACATCTGGCTGTGTGTAAATAATCGTAAGTACAAAAGTAGTTTATTCTTAATTAAATCGTAACTTTAAGAGCATCAAAAAAATTTTAAAAATACTATCAAAAATAGCAGGTATCATTCTGCTGCTTTTCATCATTTTGGTGTTGGTGCTTTCTATTCCCTTTGTTCAAACAAGTTTAGGTAAACATGCCACCAAAAAACTAAATAATGAATTTGGCACCCATATAAATATTCATAAAGTGGGCTTGCAGTTTAATGGCGATGTCGAGTTAAAAAGCATCTATATTGAAGACTACAAACAAGACACGCTTATTAGCATTGCCGAGCTAAACACCTCCATTTTAAGTTTTAAAAATCTCTACAACGGTAAATTGGTTTTTGGCGATATTGATATTATCGATTTGGTTTTTAACATTAAAACTTACGAAGGCACAACCGATACCAATTTGGATGTTTTTGTGGCTAAGTTGGAAGGAAAGGACACTCAAGAGAAAAGTGGCGATTTTTTATTGTCTTCTAGCGATGTATCGATTTATAACGGACATTTTAAATTATCGGATGAAAATAGGGAAACCTCAAAACGCTTGGATTTTGAAGATTTAAACATTAACGCCACCAATTTTTTAATTAACGGAAGCGATGTTAGTGCCAGAATTAATACCCTAGGGTTTAAAGACAGTAGAGGCGTTGTGGTTAAAAACCTAATGACTAATTTTAGTTATACACTAACCGACATGACCTTTGAAAATTTGAAAATAAAAACACCAAATTCAGAATTAAAAGGTGAATTGAAATTTTCGTACAATCGAGAAGACTTACAGTTTTTTGAAGACAAGGTTTTGGTTACCGCAAGTTTTAAAGACTCCAATGTTTTGCTTAACGAGTTAAACACCTTTTATAACGAGTTTGGTAACAACCAATATGCGCGGTTTAGTGTTGATTTAAAGGGAACCTTAAACGATTTAAAAGCCTCAAATTTAAAATTGAACACGAGCCGAAATACCAAAATTTATGGCGATTTAAGCTTCAAAAATTTATTTAGTAAAGACGCGGGCGATTTTTATATGAACGGTAGGTTCAATAATTTAAGCTCTACGTATAAAGATTTAACAGCACTGTTGCCCAATGTTTTGGGACAAGCTATTCCATCGTCGTTCGATAAATTGGGTCGGTTTAAAATAGTAGGGCAAACGCAAATTACCGCATCAACCATAAATGCCGACGTTAAAATTGATACCGAATTGGGTTTTGTTAATTCAACTTTAGAAATCACTAAAATTAACGATATCGATAATTCGTCTTATAAAGGAAAAATTATTTTTGAAGAATTTGATTTGGGCACTTTAATTGAAGCTCCAAATGTTGGATTGACCTCATTTAATCTAAATGTTAACGGCACGGGTTTTATTGCAGAAACAATTGACACACAGGTTGATGGCGATGTGTTTCAAATAGTGTATAACAACTACAATTACAATAGAATTAAAATTGCGGGCAACGTAAAAAATAGAATTTTTGATGGAAATTTAATAGCTAACGACAGAAACCTGCAATTAAATTTTAACGGGTTGGTTGATTTTTCAGAAGACTTGAAAAAATACGATTTTACAGCCAATGTGGATTATGCCAACTTAAACGCCTTAAACTTTGTTAAAAAAGACAGTGTTTCCATTTTTAAAAGTAGAGTAAAAATGAATATGAATGCGAGTGATTATGATGATGCTTATGGTAGGGTATTGTTTCAAAATACCTCGTATAAAAATCAAAAGGACACCTATTATTTTGATGAATTTGCCATATCCTCACGATTTGATAAGGGCACTCGGTTTATTGAAATTAATTCACCAGATATTATCGAGGGCAGTCTAGAAGGGCAATTTGTGCTAAAGGATATAAAAAAGCTTTTCGAAAACTCCATAGGCCATATTTATACCAATTACATCCCGCATAAAGTTGCTGCCAATCAAAGTATAAATTTCAATTTTAAAATTTACAATAAAATAATCGAGGTTTTTTATCCGGAAATTCAACTTGGTAAAAACACCTTTGTCCGCGGTAGGGTTGAGAGCGAAGAAGAAGCGTTTAATCTTACCTTTAAATCGCCAAAAATTAAATGGTTTAAGCATTTCGCAAACAATATAGAGTTGCAAGTAGATAACAACAACCCGCTGTTTAACACATATGTGGAGGTAGATAGTATTAACACCGAATACTATAACGTTTCAAAATTTAATTTAATAAATGTAACCGTTAACGACACCTTGTTTATGCGCTCGGAGTTTAAGGGTGGAAAACGAAATGACGATTTATTCAATTTAAGTTTTTATCACACCATTAATGAAGAAAACGAGTCGGTAATCGGGTTTAAAAAATCCGATTTTACCATAAAAAACAACAAATGGTTAATAAATGAAGATAAAGATAGATTTAATAAAATTTCGTTCAATAAAAAACTAACGACCTTTAATATTGATAGACTTAAAATTAATCATGAAAATGAACAAATTAAACTTTCGGGCTTTTTAAAGGATTCCACACAAAAAGATTTAAAGCTGAATTTTAAAAATGTCGATTTAGCCAAAATAACCCCAGATATTGATAGCTTGTCATTAGACGGAAACGTAAATGGAAAATTGGATATTCTCCAAAAAAACGGAAGCTATTTGCCAAATTCAACGGTAGTAATAGATAACTTTAAAGTCAATAATTTCCTCTTGGGAGACTTTGATGCTACCATAACAGGAAACGAAGATTTAACCAACTACAATATTGATGCTACCATAAAAAACGATTATACCAATTCATTTAGTGCTGTGGGCGATATAACGGTTGTTGGCAAACAATCGAATATTGATGTTAATTTAGCTTTCGATGATTTTAATCTACAGCCATTAAACCCTTTATTACAAGATGTTTTATCGAATATAAGGGGACTTGTTTCAGGTGAAGCCAATGTGGTTGGCGATTTGAAACGACCAGATATTAACGGCAAACTCACCCTGAATAATGCAGGACTTGGTATTCCGTATTTAAATGTCGATTATAATTTAAACGATAAGGCTTTGGTAACCTTAAAAGACCAAAGTTTTAATTTTAAAAACCTGCAATTAACGGATACAAAGTACAATTCTGTTGGACAATTAAATGGATCTTTAAGTCATGTTAACCTCTCAAAATGGCGTTTAAATTTAGATATTAACACCAACAGATTACTGGTTTTAGATACCAAAGAAAGCGACGAAGCACTGTACTATGGCACAGGTTTCGTTGGTGGTAGCGCTCGTATAAATGGGCCAACCGAGGCTTTGGTAATAAGTGTTATTGGCGAAACCAAAAGGGGCACGGTTTTTAAAATACCGCTAAACGATACGGAGTCGTTTGGAGATAATTCTTTCATTCATTTTATAACCAAAGAAGAAAAATTAGCCAAAGAAAATGGCGTAGATATTGTTTTTGAAGACATTAAAGGTCTTGAGTTGGATTTTGATTTGGACATTACTGAAGATGCCGAGGTGGAAATCATTATCGATAAAAACACAGGGCATACCCTAAAAGGGCGCGGAATTGGAGGGCTTTTAGTAGAAATCAATACCAACGGAAAATTTAATATGTGGGGCGATTTCTCCGTATTTGAAGGGGTTTATAATTTTGCTTTTGCGGGCTTGGTACAAAAGGAATTTGAGGTTCAACCCGGTGGCTCAATCAACTGGAATGGCGAACCGCTAAATGCCAATCTTAGAATGGATGCCATTTATAAAACCCAGGCAAACCCTTCACCTTTATTAGACAACCCCATTAATAGAAGTATTCCGGTAGAATTGAAAATTACGCTAACGGGCGCTTTAGAACAGCCGCAACCCGAGTTTGAGTTTGAGTTTCCTAGCGTAAGTTCAACCATAAAATCGGAATTGCAATACCGCTTGGAATCTGTTGACGACAGGCAAAACCAAGCGTTGTATTTATTGTCAACCGGCTCTTTTTCGCGCGGATTAAACGACCTTAATTTCTCGGGTACCATTGCAGAACGACTTAACGGCATTGTTAATGGTATTTTTTCAAGTGAAAACGGAAAGTTCGATTTTGGCTTTAACTACGAAGTTGGCGAAAACCGACCAGATTATAAAACCGACGACAGGTTTAGTGCCTCCATTCAAACAAAAATAAGCGATAAAGTATTGATTAATGGTAAGTTGGGGGTGCCTATTGGTGGGGCGACAGAAACCGTAATTGCTGGCGATGTTGAGATAAATTTTCTGCTAAATGAAGAAGGTACATTAACCGCAAAGGTATTCAACAGAGAAAACAGCATTCGTAATTTTGGTGAAAAAATAGGTTACACCCAAGGTGTTGGTTTATCTTATAATGTAGATTTTGATACGTTTAAGGAATTAATCCGCAGTCTTTTCAAAAAACAACCCGACGAAGATAATGTGGAAAAAGAAACTTCTGATACAACCGTAAAAGAAGACGAGAGTAATTTGGCTCCAAGTTATATCACCCATAAATCATCCTCAAAAAAAGATAATTAACAGTTTTTTAAACTTTTTGTTGCATATATTTTTATAAAAACGTTTTTTTTATTAACTAAAACGTTATAGTTTAACAGCTCTTGTTAAAATATGACATATGTTATAAGATTATAGTATTTGTTTACTAATTTTACTTTTTAATTATAAAATAAATGCCAAAAAAGATAAAAAAAATAGGTGTTTTAACATCAGGAGGAGATTCTCCAGGAATGAATGCGGCAATTAGGTCTGTGGTTCGATCATGTGCATATCACAACATAGAATGTGCTGGTATTTACCGTGGGTTCGAAGGCTTGATTGAAGGCGATTTTAAACTCATGGATGCCCGAAGTGTAAAAGGCATCATTAATAAGGGGGGAACAATTTTAAAAACTGCCCGTTCCAAGGATTTTAGAACTAAGGAAGGAAGACAAAAAGCTTTTGATAATTTAAACCAAGCAGGAATTGAAGGATTGGTTGTAGTAGGAGGCGATGGCTCTTTTACCGGTGCCATGGTTCTCAATAAAGAATTCGGTTTCCCAGTAATGGGAATTCCAGGAACTATCGATAATGATATTGTAGGAACCACACACACTTTAGGGTTCGATACTGCTTTAAACACCGTGGTTGATGCTATTGATAAAATACGCGATACGGCAAGTTCGCATAACCGGTTGTTTTTTATTGAAGTTATGGGGCGCGATGTGGGACATATCGCTTTAAATGCAGGAATTGCAGGTGGTGCCGAAGAGATTTTAATACCAGAGGAAGATTTGGGATTAGACAGATTGGTTGAGTCTTTAAAACGAAGCCGAAAATCGGGTAAATCTTCAAGTATAGTAATTGTGGCTGAAGGTGATAAAATAGGTAAAAACATTTTTGAACTTAAGGACTATGTGGATGAAAACATGGAAGGTTACGATGTTAGGGTTTCAGTACTTGGGCACATGCAACGTGGTGGCGCACCATCGTGTTTCGATCGCGTTTTAGCGAGCAGAATGGGTGTAAAGGCTGTTGAGTCGATACTTGAAGGAAAATCGAATTACATGGTTGGTTTACAAAATGGTAAAATGGAATTAACGCATTTGGAAAACGCCATAAAAGGAAAAACAAAAATAAATTTAGAATTATTGCGTGTCTCAGACATTATGAGCACTTAAACATTAATAAATAAGATTATGTCAAAATTAAAAATTGGAATTAACGGATTTGGTAGAATTGGTAGAATTGCTTTTAGAGTAGCTGCTGAAAGACCAAATATTGAAATAGTAGGTATTAACGACCTATTGGATGTAGAGCACTTAGCATACTTACTGAAATTTGATTCGGTACACGGAAAATTTAATGGCACTGTTGAAACAAAAAACGGAAACCTTGTGGTTAACGGTAACGAAATAAGAATTACGGCTGAGCGTAACCCGGAAGATTTAAAATGGGATGAAGTTGGCGCAGAAGTAATTTTAGACTGTACCGGTATTTTTACAAAATTAGACGGTGCGCAAAAGCACATTGCTGCTGGGGCTAAAAAAGTAGCTATATCGGCACCATCTGCCGATGCACCAATGTTTGTAATGGGTGTAAACCATAAAGACATTACAGCTGCTGATACTATTGTATCTAATGCATCTTGTACTACAAATTGTTTAGCGCCTTTAGCTAAAGTAATTAATGATGAGTTTGGTATTGCAGAAGGCTTAATGACGACGGTTCACGCTACAACAGCAACCCAATTAACCGTTGACGGACCATCTAAAAAAGACTGGAGAGGCGGAAGAAGTGCCTTGGCAAACATTATACCATCATCAACTGGAGCTGCTAAAGCTGTTGGAAAAGTAATTCCTGAATTAAACGGTAAATTAACGGGCATGGCATTTAGAGTACCAACTCCAGATGTATCTGTTGTAGATTTAACGGTTAGAACAGAAAAATCGGCAACCTGGGATGAAGTTAAAGCAGTTTTAAAAAGCGCTTCAGAAAATGATTTAAAAGGCATTTTGGGCTACACTGAAGAAGCTGTGGTTTCTCAAGATTTCGTGTCAGAGCCAATGACCAGTGTATTTGATGCGGGTGCAAGTATTGCTTTAAATGATAATTTCTTTAAATTAGTATCTTGGTACGATAACGAATATGGATATTCAACTAAATTAGTAGATTTAGCAGAGCATATTGGTTCAATATAATTATTAACTTGAATCCGCAGAATTATCGTGTAAAAACATTATAATTCTGTGGGTTTTTTTACTTTTAAACTTATGATTTTAATAGTTGATAGTGGTTCTACTAAGTCTGATTGGATAGCGGTAGACAGTAACGGAAATAGATTGCTGGAAAAAATTCGTACTAAGGGTTTAAATCCTGCAATACTGCCAGAAAAGAAGCTAAAAAAAATAATTAAAAAAAACGAAGATTTAAAAGCCAATAGTGAGCAGGTAACACATATTTTCTTTTATGGAGCAGGCTGTGGAACTGAAAAACCAAAAGCACTCCTTTCAGGTGTTTTAGAAGAGATATTTATAAACGCCACTGTTGAAGTAAATGAAGACACCATGGCTGCGGTTTACGCTACCATTAATAGTATAAACGAAGCTGCTGTTGTGTGTATTTTAGGCACTGGATCAAACTGTAGTTATTACGATGGGGAAATTGAACACAAACGTGTTAAATCTCTTGGGTACTCTATTATGGACGATGCTTCCGGTAATTATTACGGGCGCCAGTTAATTAGAGACTACTATTTTAACCACATGCCCGAAAATGTTAAAATTGCTTTTGAAACCAAGTTTAATGTTGAAGATGATTACATCAAATACAACCTGTACAAACAGCCAAATCCCAATGCATATTTAGCGAGTTTTGCAGAGTTTATGTTTTTGCATAAAGACTCAGATTATATTATCCAGCTGATAAAAAAAGGTATTCGTTTGTTTGCTACCAATATGATTATGCAATATAAAGACGAGTTGGCAACAGCCCCGGTTCATTTTGCAGGCTCTATTGCTTTTTTCGCAAAGAAAGAAATTCAAGAAGTAGCAGAGGAAATGGGTTTCAGAACGGGTAATTTCGAACGAAGACCTATTGACGGTTTAGTGGCATTTCATACCAATAATTTGAAAAACTAATCTAAAAAAATATCGTTTTTGCACAACCACATTGCGTTTTATATTTCTAATAATGATGATAAGCAGCTCCTCATTAAGCGCATTGTATCAGAGAATTTTATAGGCGATTTTTCATCTTTAAAAGGCGTCATATTTTCAAAAAAAACTTTGGATAGGTTTATAGATGAAGAAGTGCGTCACGGTAATTTCAATGTAGTTACGAGCACAAAAAACAGCTTATTGAACTCTTCCGAAGGTGAACGTAAAAAAGCATTGTTACAACACCTTATTTCACAAAATCCGGAGTATATTTTAGTCGATAATGTTTTTGGTAATTTAGACGCTAATGCGCAAAAAAATATTGAAAAAACATTAACCCGCTTAAGCCAGAGTATTCCCGTAATTCAAATTTCCAACAGAAAAAAAGATATCCTACCCTTTATAAATCAGCTTTATAAACTGGAAAATAACCGTGCTGTTTTATATAAAAAAGCAGCTATTTTAGCAGACGATAATACTACAGATTTTTCACTGAGTTTACCTAAACCGTACCATCAAAACGACAATTATTTCAAGACCTTGGTTAAATTTAAAGATGTTACGGTAAGCTATGGAGAGCGTACCATTGTTAAAAACATTAATTGGGAAATTAAACCCAGCGAATTTTGGCAATTAACAGGTCCGAACGGTTCAGGAAAAAGCACCCTTTTAAGTCTTATTTCCGGCGATAATCCAAAAGCGTACAACCAAGACATTACCTTGTTTGGTATTAAAAAAGGGAGTGGTGAAAGTGTATGGGACATCAAACGCAAAATAGGTTATTTCTCCTCAGAATACTTGCGGGGTTTTGAGCGTTTACAGCCTATTGAAAAAATGATTATCTCCGGTTTTTATGATTCAATCGGGCTCTATAAAATTCCAAACGAAAGGCAAATTGCCTTGGCGCATCAATGGCTAAAAGTGCTAAACATGTTCCATTTAAAAAATAAAAGTTTTTTGAGTTTATCTGTGGGGCATCAACGTTTGGTACTCATCGCAAGGGCTATGGTTAAGCATCCGCCATTGCTTATTTTAGACGAGCCCACAAATGGTTTAGATGATACCGATGCTGCCTTGTTTTGTAAATTGGTAAACAAAATAGCTTCTGAGAGTAACACGGCCATTTTATACGTGTCGCATAGAAAAGAAGAAAGTTTGTTAAAACCTGACTTGATTTACGAATTACAGCCACACAAAACGGGCTCTACAGGCAAGTCTATCAAAACTTCTTAAATTTTTATTACCATCCTTAATTTGTAAGTTATACCTTTGATATTAGTAAATTTATTAATAAGTTTATTTAAATATTAATTGCTATTAATGCCATTATTTAAAAAACAATTAAAACCCATATACGCAAAAATTATTTTAATAATTTTTGTAGGCATTGCTTTTGCATCAATTTTCTTTGTGGGGTTTAATTTCCTTGAAGATAATTTGGCACTACAAAGCGTGTCTTTATTATTGGCTGTTCTTATTTTGGTTTTAGTGGTTATTGCCTTTAGTTTTTTAAAAAATCAATACGCCAACCAACTAGAAGCAGAAAATTTAAGTAACCTAATAAATGATTTAAAGAAACAGCTAAACGATGCCTTAGATACTGCCGATTATAAATCGATTTATTTGGCCAATATGAGCTACGAAATCAGAACACCGCTAAACACTGTGTTGGGCATGCTTAATATGTTAAAGCAAACCGACTTGGATGCTGACCAAAAAGCGCAAGTTGAAATTGCCGATTATTCGTCTGAGCATTTATTGCAATTGGTAAACATGATTATTGATAATGCTAAAATTGACGGTGGAGAAGTAGAGTTGAATTTGGCAGCAATTAATTTAAAGACTGATTTATCCCGATTATTTAAGATTTTCGAGTACCAAGCTTGGGAAAAAGGTTTGGATTTAGAGTTTAAGTTCTTGTTTGAAAGTGAAAAAAAGTTCTTGGTTTTGGGCGATATTGCTAAAATTCAGCAAGTGCTTATTAATTTGATTAACAATGCCATTAAGTTTACCAACAACGGAAAAATAACAATAATTGTCGACCAAACGGTTGGTATCGATGACGATCAAATTGTTACTTTTTATATAAAAGACACCGGTGTTGGCATGAGCTCTCACGAAGTAAAAAGAATTCTGAAAACCACGAACAAAGCTGAAGTTTCTAAATTTACGGATTACCGAGGTGGCGGCTACGGACTTTCAATTTCCAGGGATTTAGTAAAGTTGATGGGTGGCGAACTTAAAATTGAAAGTAAAGAAAATAAAGGCACCACATTTTATTTTAGCTTACAACTTAAAAAGACCCTAAATATTCAAGTGCCAAGTCCAGAGATTAAACCGATACTTTTAGATAAGTTTAATGTGTTAGTTGCCGAGGATAATAGGATGAACCAGAAAGTAATTAAATTCCTATTGGAACAACAAGGTGCCGCATGTACCTTTGCCAAAAACGGTTTGGAAGCCGTCGATTTATACAAGATTCTTGATTTCGATTTGGTATTTATGGATATTTATATGCCAGATTTAGATGGTTACCAAGCCACCGAAAAAATTAAGAGAACCCGAAAATATGCAAAGCAGAAAACACCTATAATTGCCGTTTCGGCAAGTGCTTTTGATGAGGATATTGAAAATGCAAAATTAGCAGGTATTGACGATTTTTTAGCAAAACCCATCGATGTGGAAAAGCTAAAAGAGCTATTGGTAAAATACGCCTCAGTTGATGCTTCAATATAAAAGTGAGCCGTAAAAGACTAGTTTTTTGTCTTATTGAGCTTGTCGAAATATATTAACTTACCTATAATTAATAAGAGCTTTCAACTGCACCCAACCTATCAAACAAAATATAAAAGAGACTTTTTAAGCTAAAATGAAAATTATCATTTTACTGCCATCATGCTAATCTCTACATTTACGCTTCTTGGTAAACGGGCAACTTCCACGGTTTCGCGTGCCGGTGCCGTGGCATCATCAAAATAGCTGCCGTAAATGGCGTTTATTTGTCCAAAATCGTCCATATTACTAATAAATATCGAAGACTTTATAACGTTTTCAAATGTCATGTTTGCAGCTTCTAAAACGGCTTTCAGGTTTTCCATAACCTGTTTGGTTTCAGTTTCAATATCGTCTAAAACAAGCTCTCCCGTATCGGGGTTAAATGCTATTTGCCCCGAAGTATACAGGGTGTTTCCGCTTAAAACAGCTTGATTATAAGGACCAATAGGGGCAGGGGCGTTGGAGGTAGTAATAATTTTTTTCATTGGTTTGTGGTGTTTTTTAATTCCATTAAATCCAAATAGTATTTGAGAAGGAATCCGTTAATATTTACTTTGGTTGTTGTGAAACCCAAAAGATTTAAAAATTCATTTTTATAAAAATATTAAACAATGCATGAATAAAACCAAAAATCGGCATTTATTTACTTAAAGACGTTGGTCGGGTTGTCGACGTTTTTCGTATTTCAGGTCTTTTAAGATATTCGATTTTATACCGATAAAGAAATTCCACGACGCCCTGGTGCTAAATGGCACCCAACTAAAATTCATGCGCCAACTTAATAAATCGCGCTCAAAACGCAGTTGTGTATAGGTAAAACCCTTGTTTTTTAAATCGTAACCCGAGGAGGCACCGACCGACCATTTAGGCGATAATTCTACATTGCCGGAAAACATGAGCGAGTGCGACGATATTTCGTTTTGTCGTGTATTATTTGAGTAATTAACTGCGTAGGCTAAACGCAAATCCCAGGGTATTTTATAATTGTAAAAGGCACTGGGCTCTTCATCTTTTTTGTTATCGGCATCTTCATTTTGTCTAGAAAAATCTTCAGAAACTCCAAATAAATCATCATCACGACCACCACTACGCAAGTTTTCTTGAATGGCTCGACCTTGACCTCGGTTTTCACTGCCATCATTTTTACCACCACCAGAGAGTGAATAGCTCATTGTCATGTTTGCGCTTGTTAATCTAAAAAGACTACCACCATTATTAATATTGAATTTATTGATGCGCCTATTGTTGTTATCCAAAGCATATGGATCTAATGTTGCGCCAAAATTCACACTCAATTTATTGTCAAACAACTGTGTGCCACCACTCATTCTTACGGGGCTCCATTGCAGTGAATCGCCTGCAAAATTATAGGATGTAGAAAAGTTTAGGTTGTTAAGTAAAACCACTTTTTTAGGCTCGGTGGCGGTACTGTCTTTATCGCGTACTTTGGCTTCAAAATTATTAGCGATAGAAATCCCCATGGAGCTGGAGAAGTTTTTTCCCGGAGTACCAAAAAGGCCACCATCAAAACGCGAGTATTCCAAGTTGTTTTCGTTTTGAATAATTTCAATATCGGCGGCGGTTAAACCATCGGCGTTAATAACCTCGGCGGTTTCATAATACTTATCGAAAGCCGGATTGATATTATAGCTAATAGACGGACGAATAACATGTCGAATAGCATGTATTTTAGGGTTGGCTTTGTCGTCTTTTTTGAAGTTAAACATCCCGTAAACCGTAGTTCCTAAACTAGTGCTAAAATTATAGGTTCTAAACGCATCAAAACCATTTACGGTTTCAGTGATTACTTCATCGGTCAAATTATCGTAAAATTTATCAATGGTTTTAAAAGTCCACACTTCATTAAAACTAGCCGAGGTACTTAAACTAAAATGTTTAAACAGTTTAAAGTTTGTGCTAATGGGAATGGAATGCTGAAAACCTGTTTTGGCATCATCAAACATTTCCTTTTTAAAGAAAAGGGAATCGGTGGTTTGAATACGGTTTTCCCCCCGTACGCTATACTGAAAATTTATGTTTTGAATGATACCTTTTTTCGACCCGTTTTTAGGTGCAAACGGAAATATCCTGCTTACGTTTCCTTGAAAAGTAGGCAGTGTCATGTTGATTTGCTCGGTGTTGGTGTTTTGAGAATGCGTTGCCGTAACACTGTAATTTACCGAAGGTTCACCTTCAAAAGTTTTAGAATACGATACCGATGACGATAAGGTATTATTTAAAAATGCGCCCGTATTAATTTGATTTATAGATTGCCTGTAATACGTGCTACTTCCCAAGTTTACCGATGCCGAAAAGCGCGAACTGGGGTTGGCTTTACTATCTTGACTGTGCGACCAGCGTAAATTGTACACCGTAGATTTTCCGTAATCTGGAAAACCACGTTCGCTGGTAATTAGGTTTTCGTATCGAAATCCAACATTACCTCTAAATCTGTAGCGTTTGGCATAGGTGTTTTCCAAACGCAATCCGTAGCTTCCGTTGGTGTAATAATCGCCTAAAACGGCTAAATCTACATAATCGTTTATGGCAAAATAATACCCACCATTTTGTAAAAAATAACCACGATCGTTCTGCTCACCAAAAGTGGGTATTAAAACCCCCGAGGTTTGTTTTTCGCTTTGCGGAAAAAAAGCAAAAGGTACCCCAATGGGTGTTGGTACCTCGTAAATAAAAAGATTGGCTAACCCTGTTACAATTTTTTTACCCGGTACTATTTTGGCTTTTCTCAATAGAATATAATATTCGGGATCGTCTAAATTCTCGGCAGTTGTGTATTTTCCGCGGTGTATAAAATAAACCGAATCGTTCTCCTTTTTTGTGACTTGGGCAATAACGGTACCTCCAGATTGCTCTGTTTTAGAATTATAAATTAGTGCTTTTTCCGTTTGGGTATTAAAAACAATGGAATCCGGTTCAACTATATTTTGACCTTGGGTAAAAACAGGTGCTTGAGAATAGGTGCCCACAGAGTCTAAAATACCCTTGGCGTAAACCGTATTTGTGCTGTAATCTATAACAATGCTGCCCGATTTAATGTTGATGTCGCCATAATCTATTTCGGCATCATTATATAAATAAAGCTTTTGTTTTTTTTGATTGAACGAGGTATAATCCGTAGCGCTGTATCTTACAATATGCTCTAATAATTCTTTTTTTGGTTTGATGGAATCTGTTGTCGTGGAATCTTGCGCTTTTTCAGGCGGAGCTCCGTCTTTTATAAGGTCTTTGGCTTGAACAACCACACTATCCTTAACAGCGGGTTTAATGCTATCGGTAGGTTTCGGAATATCTTGAGCGAAGCTAAACGTGTTGATAAACACTGTAAAACTTAATGCAAAAAGTATTTTAAAGTTGTTTGTACGCAACGCTTTTAAATGTATTTTTGTAAAAGTATGGCTCGGTTTTTGAATTGCCAAAATTACATATATTTTTCTGTGATAATTTATTATTCAACGGAAAAATTTAAAATTAAATATTAACCCCGTGTTATTAGGTAATAAACCGAATTTTTACGCGTTAAAAACACTTATGAAAACGTCCAGAATATTACTTTTCGTATCTTTTATCATAGTATTAACATTTTCTTCCTTTATAAATGTTGATGATAATCAAAACAACCCTCCATTTGTTGTGGTGTTAGATGCAGGCCATGGCGGAAAAGATCCTGGTAAACCTTCAAAATATGGTTTCAAGGAAAAAGATATAGCGTTAAAAATTGTATTGGAAATTGGTAAACAACTAGAAAAGCACCCCAATATTAAAGTTATTTATACTCGGAAAAAAGATGTTTTTATTGAGCTTAAAGAGCGTGCAAGAATAGCCAACAAAGCTAATGCAGATTTATTTGTATCTATCCATTGTAATGCTCATCATTCACAAGCTTATGGTACTGAAACTTATGTGTTGGGTGTTGCCAATACACAGCGTAATTTAGAAGTGGCCAAAGCAGAGAATGAAGTTATTTATTTAGAGGATAACCACGAAGAAGCGTATAAAGGTTTCGATCCTAGCTCTCCGGAATCGCTAATTACAAACGCTTTAGTGGTTGAAGAATATACTGAACAAAGTATACTGTTAGCCAGTTTAATAGAGAAAAATTTTTCAACAAAAATTAATCGAAAAAGTAGAGGTGTTAAACAAGCCAGTTTATGGGTAATACATCAAACAGCAATGCCAAGTGTATTAGTAGAAACAGGGTTTTTAACCAATAAAGCGGAAAGTTATTATCTAAATTCCAAAAAAGGACAACAAGAAATTTCCAAATCTATTTCTACGGCTATTCTAGAATTTAAAAAATCGTTAGAAAGCAATATTATTGATTATATGTTTTCTGATGATAAACAAGAGATTATCGACCAAGTTGACAACAATTATCACAACATTGTTTTTAAGGTGCAAATTGCCGCAAGCTCGAAAGCCTTAGAAACCAAACCGTATAATTTTAAAGGTTTAAACAACATTTCCAGAACCAAAGAAAATAATTTATACAAATATTTTTATGGCGAAACTTCAAATTACAATACCATAAAAAAGCTAGAAGAAGAAGCCAAAACCGCGGGTTTTAAAACCGGTTACATCGTGGCTTTTAAAGACGGCGAAAAAATATCTTTAACCGAAGCTTTAAAAACAACTGCTAATTAGATTCATTCTTTTTAAATTTATCTTAAATTTGTTTCACTAAACATATTTATTTTGAATATATCAAAAGAAGTTAAAGCAGCCATATTAGTTATATCAGGAATTATCCTTTTTATTTTCGGATTCAATTATTTAAAAGGCAAAAACCTACTCGATTCCTCCCGTACATTTTACGCCGTTTACGATAATGTTGAAGGCTTAACCGCATCAACCCCAGTAACCATCAATGGTTTAATAGTTGGCAAAGTGATTAGCATAGGTTTTAAAGGCGATGGCTCTGGCAAATTATTGGTAAAGCTTTTAGTGGATAACGATTTTCAGTTTTCAAAAAACAGTAAAGCAGAACTTTACGAAACAGGTTTAATAGGCGGAAAAGCTATTGCCATTGTCCCTGCGTTCGATGGTGCCGAAAACGCCGAAAAAGATTCTTATTTGCAAGGTTCGGTAAAAGCCGGATTAAGCGAATTGGTGAATCAAAAACTCACGCCGTTACAAGGAAAGATTGAAAATATGATGGTGAGCGCCGATAGTTTGTTGAATAATTTAAATCAGGTTTTTGATGCCCAAACCAAAACGAATCTTAAAAAAAGTATTGCTAGTTTAAGCTCTACTATAGATTCATTTAAAAGCACATCACTTGCTTTAAATCAGGTAATTAAGGGTAATCAGGTTAAAATTGATAGCGTTTTAACCAATGCTGAAAAACTAACTGGCGATTTAGCGAAAATAACACATACCATTTCAGAATCGGACCTTAAAAAGACGATAAAAAACTTAGAGTCAACCCTTCAAAACTTCGATAAAATTATTGCTAATTTAGAAAATGGCGAAGGCTCGATGGGCAAATTGCTAAAGGACGAAGGTTTATATGATAACCTAGAAGGTGCCACGTTACAATTGGAGCAGTTGTTGGAAGATATGAAATTAAACCCCAAGCGCTATGTGCATTTTTCATTATTTGGAAAAAAACCAAAACAATACGATGCTGAGGGAAACGAAATTAAACAAAAAGATTAACGCCTTTAAAATATGAATTACCTACCAAACGTGCTTTTTGCAATTATACTAATTGTTGGTATAGGATATTTTGCAAAAAACGTAAAAAAATTAATTCGTAATATAAAACTCGGTCAAGATGTTGATGTTAGCGATAACAAATCGCAACGCTGGAAAAACATGACCATGATTGCGCTCGGGCAAAGTAAAATGGTACGTCGCCCCATTGCTGGATTGCTACATGTTGTGGTTTATGTGGGCTTTATCATCATAAATATTGAAGTGTTGGAAATCATTATTGATGGTTTAATTGGCACTCACAGAATTGGCTTAAAAGTATTGCCAACATCGGTTTATGGATTTTTAATAGGCGCATTCGAAGTATTGGCCATTTTGGTATTTATATCGGTTACAATTTTTTGGATTCGTAGAAACATTATCAAACTAGCGCGTTTCTGGAAAAGCGAAATGACGAGCTGGCCAAAAAATGATGGTAATTTTATTCTGTATTTCGAAATGGTGTTAATGACGCTGTTTTTAATAATGAATGCCACCGATGTCCATTTTCAAGATCTGAATTCCGGCAACATCATTAGTCAATTTATAGCACCGTGGTTTTCAGGATTGTCAGAAAGCACATTGCATGTTATTGAACGCGCCGCTTGGTGGCTACACATTGTCGGTATTTTGGTGTTTTTAAATTACCTATATTTTTCAAAACATTTGCATATTTTATTGGCATTTCCAAATACCTATTACGGAAAACTAAAACCACAAGGGCAATTTAACAACCTTGAAGCGGTTACCAAAGAGGTGAAAATGATGATGGATCCTGATGCCGACCCTTACGCTGTTCCCGAAGATGACGGCGAAGCACCTGCAAAATTCGGTGCCAGCGATGTTCAAGATTTAAATTGGGTACAACTTCTAAACGCTTATACCTGTACCGAATGTGGTCGATGCACCAGCGAATGTCCCGCAAACCAAACCGGTAAAAAGTTATCGCCTCGAAAAATAATGATGGATACCCGCGACCGTTTGGAAGAAGTGGGTAAAAATATTGACGCTAATAACGGCGAATTTAAAGACGACGGAAAACAGCTTTTAGATAATTACATTACCCGTGAAGAGCTTTGGGCCTGTACCTCGTGCAACGCCTGTGTAGAAGCTTGTCCGGTAAGTATCGATCCGCTATCAATCATTCTGGATATGCGTCGCTATTTGGTTATGGAGCAATCGGCGGCACCAGTTGAACTCAATAATATGATGACTAATATTGAGAATAATGGTGCGCCGTGGCCGTACAATCAAATGGATCGATTAAATTGGAAAAATGAATAAAAATTATGATAAAACACTCAAATGTAACAATTAGTTTCAAGCTTATTTTATGTAGCCTTTTAACGCTAATCAGCCTTATAGGTTTTGCACAAACCAGTACCGATACGCAAAAACACATTAATGGTTTGGCAAACAAAATGTTTGTAGACATGAATAACAGAGACTACGATGCGATATTAGATATGATGCATCCAAAGGCTTTCGAAATGGCTCCCCGAGAAACTTTAAAAGATCTTTTTAAATCAACCTTTGAGGGCAACGAAGAGTTTACTGTCGATATACCTAAAATCATTCCAGAATATAAGTTATCAGAAATTTTTAAAGGCGATAAAAATAATTTGGAATACGCTTTTGTTTCGTACGATATGAAAATGAATATGACCTTTCATAACCAAGAATTTGATGACGAAGCAAAAAAGACGATGGTCACCATGATGAAAGCCAAAGACATGGACGTTACGTTTACAACCAACAACGCCATGGATATTTTAATGAACAACAGAGTCACCATTCTATTGCGAGACGATTCCACAAATAATAAATGGGTTATGGTAAATTACGATGCAGATTCGCCGTTGTTTTATCAAATCGTACCCGCTGGACTGTTGGAAACGGCCAAAGCATACAAGCAAAATTTAATGCTGGAAAATAAAAAGAAAAACGAAGACGAATAAAAAAATATTTTGGGCGTTACCCATCCCGATAACTATCGGGAGGGTCGGGCTTTCCGCTATATCTTTTTGTGAAAAACAAAAAGGATGCCGCTGCAATCCCTAACGCAAAACCCAACAAACATTCTGCAAGGTTTTTTAAATCCTTGTAGCTATTAAACTTTAATAAATGAGCGAAACAATAAAAGTACCAACCATGGCAGAATTTATGGCCCAAGGTAAGCAACCCGAAGTATTATTTTGGGTAGGGTGCGCCGGTAGTTTTGACGATAGAGCAAAAAAAATAACCAAAGCATTTGTTATACTTTTAAACAAAGCCAATGTAGAATTTGCCGTTTTGGGCACCGAAGAAAGCTGTACCGGCGATCCTGCAAAACGCGCTGGAAACGAGTTTCTGTTTCAAATGCAAGCCGTAACCAATATAGAAGTGCTAAATGCCTACGAAGTAAAAAAAATCGTTACTGCTTGTCCGCATTGCTTTAATACCATCAAAAACGAATATCCGGAATTGGGTGGTAGTTACGAGGTAATGCACCATACACAGTTCTTAAAAACACTATTGGACGAAGGGCGTTTAACCATCGAGGGCGGTAAATTTAAAGGCAAACGCATCACCTTTCACGACCCCTGTTATTTAGGGCGCGCCAACAATGTTTACGAAGCACCACGAGAGCTCATTCAAAAATTGGAAGCAGAATTGGTAGAAATGAAAAACTGCCGACGCAACGGATTGTGCTGTGGCGCAGGAGGCGCACAAATGTTTAAAGAACCCGAAAAAGGAGACAAAGATGTTAATGTGGAGCGTACCGAACAAGCTTTGGATGTTAAACCAGAAATTATAGCGGCAGGTTGCCCGTTCTGTAACACCATGATGACCGATGGCGTTAAGGCCAAAGAAAAGGAAAACGATGTTGAAGTTATGGATATTGCAGAACTTATCGCCAATGCCCAAGACTTGTAAATGGCACCTAAAGGTATAAAACAGCAAATAATTTACGGCCTAGTAACGGGCTTAATTTACGCCGGTTTTATTGCCATTGTAGATTATTATAAGGATAAGGAATTTAATCTTCAAAAGTTTATTATCGGTTTTATTCTTTTTGGAATAGGAATGATTATTGTTGCACGAATTAAACACAAGAAAGACAAATAAAATGCTAGTTGATTTTAATACATTACCCGAAGAATCCCGGGTTTGGATATACCAAGCCAACCGTTCGTTTACCGAACAGGAATTAGAAGAAATACAATCGAAACTTAATACTTTTATCGAAAACTGGACCGCACACGGCAGCGATTTACAAGCAGGTTACACCATAAAATACAAACGTTTTATTGTATTGGGCTTAAACCAAGATGTAAATAAAGCCACGGGTTGCTCCATTGATGCGTCGGTTCATTTTATTCAACAATTGGAAAAGGAATATAACGTCGACCTTATGGATAAAATGAATGTATCTTACAAACAAGGCGAGTACGTGGCCTACAAACCATTAACCGAGTTCAGGAAAATGGCAAAAGACAAAGCCATATCGAAAAACACCATCGTTTTTAATAATTTAGTCAATAACATTGCTGAATTCAATGAGAATTGGGAAGTACCTGCAAGCGAAAGCTGGCATGGGCGCTTTGTAAAATAGATTATTTTTTAGTTTTATCTTATTATCATTGCTTTTCTATCTTAAATTTACAGTTTGATTATATGATTATCAAAAATTAAGATAAGCGTGTATTATAACCCCAAAAAACTTTTATTTCTCAAATAGAATAATGATTTTTACGCCCTGATAATTATCTGATTAAAAGAGTGAAAATTACATTATGACTAACGAGATTTTCTTATTAACAATTTCAGGACAGGATAAACCAGGTATAACTTCGAGCTTAACCGAGGTTTTGGCTAAGTACGGTGCCAAAGTATTGGATATTGGGCAGGCAAACATACACGATACACTATCTTTGGGTATTATGTTTGTTATTGAACGCGGTAAAGAATCTGCACCCGTTTTAAAAGATTTACTGTTCAAATCTTACGAACTTGGGATTAAAGCCAAATTTATGCCCATTTCGCTCGAAGATTACGAAAAATGGGTTAATCTTCAAGGAAAAGACCGCTACATCGTTACCATTCTGGGAAAAAAACTGGCTGCCGAACAAATATCAGAAGTCACCAAAGTTATTTCAGAAAAAAACCTCAATATAGATTCTATAAAACGGCTCACAGGACGTTTATCATTAGTTAAAGAAGAAGAATACCCCAGAGCATCTATTCAATTATCCATTAGAGGCAAAATAGATTGCAAAAGAGATTTTACTGAAAAATTCATGCAAATTTCACACGATTTAGATGTCGATATCGCTTTTCAAGAAGATAATATTTACCGAAGAAACCGACGTTTGGTGTGTTTCGATATGGATTCAACATTGATTCAAACAGAAGTTATTGACGAGTTGGCAGAATTAGCCGGAGTGGGCGAAAAGGTAAAGGCCATTACAGAATCGGCCATGAACGGCGACATAGATTTTAACGAAAGTTTTAAACGTCGCATGAAGCTTCTAAAAGGTTTAAGCGAAGATGTGCTGCAAAATGTTGCCGTAAATTTACCCATAACCAAAGGCGCAAGACGACTTATAGACACCTTAAAAACATACGGATTTAAAACCGCAATTTTATCGGGAGGTTTCACCTATTTTGGTCATTATTTGCAAAAGGAATTGGGTATCGATTATGTTTATGCCAATCAATTGGAAATTAAAGACGGCAAGTTAACGGGCGGTTATCTTGGTGATATTGTCGATGGCAATAAAAAGGCAGAATACCTTAAGGAAATAGCAAAAAGGGAAGGCATCGATATAAGCCAAACCATTGCCGTTGGCGATGGAGCAAACGATTTGCAGATGCTTAATCTTGCCGGTTTAGGCATCGCTTTTCACGCCAAACCAAAGGTGAAAGATAATGCACAAAACGCCATATCTAGCATCGGGTTAGACGGTGTTTTGTATTTGTTGGGCTACCACGACAGACATATAGACTTATTGGAGTAATTTAACAGTTTCGAACATTAAAGAAACTGTTCACAATCTTATTTATAAATCTATCTTAAAGTCTTTTTTTCTTCTTTTTAAAAGTGGTAATTTGGCACAGTTTTTTCTATTAAAGTGTTTTTACGAAAAAAATAAAAAAAAATTATCTACGCTATGCGCCAATTTATACTCTCAATACTTTCATGTTTTACCCTAATTTTTGCATTTGGTCAGACTACCACAAATCCTTTATTGGTTAAAAATGTAGAAGCACAACAAAAATGGGTTGATAGTGTATATAATTCCTTAACCCTAAAAGAAAAAATAGGGCAGTTGTACATGATTATGGTTTTTACCAATCAAGATAAAAAAGCCATAGATGCCAATGTAAAACTCATTCAAGATCATAAATTGGGAGGTGTTATCTATTCGTTAGGTGGTCCGGTAAAACAAGCCAAATTAAACAACATGTTACAGGCTACCGCTAAAGTGCCGCTTTTGGTTGGGATGGATGCCGAATGGGGATTGGGCATGCGTTTGGACTCTACCTACTCGTTTCCGTGGAATATGACACTCGGTGCCATAAAGGACAACAATCTTGTTAAACAAGCCGGAAAACATATTGGCGAACATTGCAGGCGCTTAGGCGTTCATTTTAATTTTGCACCTGTGGTGGATATTAATACCAATCCTAAAAACCCCATAATTGGCAACCGGTCGTTTGGTGAAGATAGAGATAATGTAACCGCCAAGGCTTTGGCTTTTATGGAAGGTATGCAAAGTGCTGGTGTTTTGGCCAACGCAAAGCATTTTCCCGGGCATGGCGATACCGATCAAGATTCACATAAAACATTGCCAACCATTAATTTCAGTAAAAAACGTATAGATTCCGTCGAGCTGTATCCGTATAAAAAATTAATAAAAGAAGGGCTTTCAAGCGTTATGGTGGCGCATTTAAACGTTCCCAGTTTAGAGTCGCGTCCCGGTTATCCTTCATCTTTATCAAAACATATTGTTACCGATATTTTAAAGGAACGCTTGGGCTTTAAAGGGCTTATTTTTACGGATGCCTTAAATATGAAAGGGGCTTCAAATTTCGATGAATCTGGAGCTATCGATTTAGCCGCGTTTAAAGCGGGTAACGATGTATTGTTAATTTCTGAAGATGTTCCCACGGGTATTTCAAAAATAGCCGAAGCTTATGAAAAAGGCGAAATTACCGAAGCGCGTTTAGCACATTCGGTTAAAAAAGTGCTTCAAGCTAAATATAAGGTCGGACTGAATAATTATAAACCTATTGGATTGTATAATCTATCGAAAGATTTGAATAGAATTGAAGACGATGTTTTATACGAAGATCTTATTGAAGATGCATTAACCATAGTAAAAAACAAAAACGATTTGTTGCCATTACGACAGCTTGAAACAAAAACCATAGCGTATGTTAAAATGGGTGACGACAGTGGAAAAACTTTCTTCAACGAACTTAAAAAATATACTAAAGTCCACGCAGTTGAAGCTGAAAATCTAGATGAATTAATAAATAAGCTGCATCCATATAATACGGTTGTGGTAGGCTTGCATCGCTCTAACGATAACCCTTGGAAAGCTCATAAATTTACCGATAAAGAATTGGTTTGGTTGTATGAAATAGCTAGGACGCACACCGTAATATTAGATGTTTTTGTAAAACCTTATGCGCTTTCCGATTTAAAAACCATCGAAAATATTGAAAGTATCGTGGTGAGTTATCAAAACAGTGATATTGCGCAACAAAAATCGGCACAACTTATATTTGGTGCTTTGGCTGCCAAGGGCACTTTGCCCGTTTCAACCGGCCCGTTTTTTAAGGAGGGCGATGGCATAAATACCTTTTCAATAAAACGATTGGGCTATTCCAGTCCGGAACGTGTGGGTATGAGTTCGACAAAACTGAGTAAAATAGATGCTGTGGCTCAAAGAGCTGTGGATTCGATGATGACACCCGGCATTCAGCTTTTAGTCGCAAGACGCGGGAAAGTTATCTACAATAAAAACTTCGGAAAACACACCTATAAAGGTAAAGAAAAAGTAACTTTTGATGATATTTACGATGTGGCTTCACTTACCAAAATCATAGCCACCTTGCCCTTGCTCATGGAATTGGTAGAACAGGGCATTGTATCATTAGACAGTAAACTTTCAGAAATTTTGCCCGAGTATAAAAAATCAAACAAAAAAAACATTACCATTAAGCAAATGCTGTCTCACTACGCACAATTACGCCCGTGGGAACCCTTTTATTATAAAACCCTAGATTCGATAACCAAACGCCCGAGTGCAAAATATTATAGAAAAACCAAAAGTGATAAATTCAATATTGAAGTCACTAAAAATCTGTATTTGCGAAGTGATTATAAAGACTCAATAAACAGCATTATTAAAGACTCCGAATTGTTAAACCGATTAAGATATCGCTACAGTGATTTTCCGTATTACATTTTAAAGAAATTTATTGAAAAGCATTACGACAAAGGATTAGATGAAATTGTACAAGACCGTTTTTATCAGTCGTTGGGCGCCAATTATACCATGTATAACCCGTACCATAAAATAAGCAATAAGAAAATTGTTCCTACTGAAATTGACGATTATTACCGCTACCAAAAAGTACATGGCTATGTTCACGATATGGGTGCGGCAATGCAAAATGGTGTGGGCGGTCATGCCGGTGTTTTTAGCAATGCTAACGATGTGGCCAAAATTATGCAAATGTACTTGCAAAAAGGATTTTACGGTGGTAAACGCTATTTAAAACCAGAAACGGTTGATAGGTTTAACACCTGCTATTTTTGCGAAAAGGACAATAGGCGAGGTGTGGGCTTCGACAAACCTCAATTGGGGGAAGAAGGGCCAACATGCGGGTGCATATCAATGACGAGTTTTGGGCATTCCGGGTTTACCGGCACCTATGCTTGGGCAGACCCTGAAGAAGAAATTATTTATGTGTTTTTGGCCAATAGAACGTATCCGAGAGCGGGACGAAATATATTGCTGAAAAAGAACATAAGAACAGATATTCAACGTTTAATTTACGAAGCGATTGAAGATTAAAGTACTTAGAGTTATAAGTAAAAAGGACTTAAATTGGAAAGAACTTTAGGCACTTAAAACATAATATATGAAAATAGGTATAGTTTGTTACCCCACATTTGGAGGTAGTGGTGTTGTAGCCACAGAGCTAGGTTTGGAATTATCTAAGCGCGGGCACGAAATTCATTTTATCACTTATAATCAACCTGTACGGTTGGATTTGTTGGGTAATAATGTGCATTACCACGAAGTGAACGTGCCAGAATATCCGTTATTCCATTACCAACCATACGAATTGGCATTGTCGAGTAAATTGGTCGATATGGTAAAGCTTCATAAAATTGAAATACTACATGTGCACTATGCCATTCCTCATGCTTATGCGGCATATATGGCTAAAAAAATGCTAATTGAAGAAAATATTTATGTACCCATTGTAACCACGCTTCACGGTACCGATATTACCTTGGTTGGCAGTCATCCATTTTACAAACCAGCGGTTACCTTTAGTATTAATAAATCGGATGCCGTAACAGCGGTTTCACAGAGTTTAAAAGAAGATACCCTGCGTTTATTCGATATTAAGAATGAAATAAATGTGGTATCTAATTTTATCGATTTAAGTAAATACAATCACGATTTTACCGATTGCCAAAGAGCTATGATGGCTACTGACAATGAGAAAATAATTACCCATATTAGTAATTTTCGTGAAGTAAAACGTGTACAAGACGTTATTACAATTTTTTATAACATCCAAAAAGAAATACCGGCAAAACTCATGTTGGTTGGTGAAGGTCCCGAACGTGAAAAAATGGAATGGCAATGCCAAGAATTAGGTATTACCGATAAGGTGGTTTTCTTTGGGAAAAGTAATGAAATTGATAAGATATTATGCTTTAGCGACTTGTTTTTATTACCATCGCAAACCGAAAGTTTTGGGTTGGCCGCATTGGAAGCCATGGCCTCTGGCGTACCCGTAATATCGAGTAACACGGGAGGTATACCCGAGGTAAATATCCATGGAGTTTCTGGGTTTTTAAGTGAGGTGGGCGATGTAAGTGATATGACTAAAAACGCTTTACATATTTTAAAAGATGACAACCGATTAAAAACCTTTAAAAGTAACGCTAGAAAAGAATCCTTAAAATACGATTTGCATCACATTGTACCGCAATACGAAACGATTTATGAGGATACATTGGCTAAATGCTTGGTGCTTTAAAATTAAAAGTTAGCTAAATAACTGGCGCCATTATTTAGACAAAGCGGATACCGTGTTTCCCGCAAATTTCAGATACCTTTTTAAAATCTGGGGGACCATCAGGGAGTTTTGCCAACTCACTGAACATATGTTCAATACCAGCAGGAAAAGCCGATGTCATCATTTTAGCCTTTTCAGTTCCAACTACTTTCCAGGAGTGGGATATGTTTTTTGGAGCGTATGCGATATCGCCTTCATTTAAAACCGTAGTTTTACCATCAACCATAATTTCAACTTGTCCTTTTATAACTCTAAATATTTCATCTTCTTTGGTATGAATATGTGACGGAATACCAACACCGGGTTCAACGTTATCTACCCATTCAACTATTTGGTTTCCAGTGTCGCTACCGGCTAGTTTGCGTGTTTGAACGTCCCCTATTACGTTCAAAACACCACCCTCAGAATCTTTAATAATTTTCGATTTGCCATTATTTTCATAATGGTTTTTTAAAGATTCAGATCGACCTTGCATGAGACTCGGGATAAATAAAAGACTTAGTCCAATGCCCGAAGTTTTTAAGAATTTGTTTCTGTTCATAATTAATGTTTTATGCAATTTATATGAATAACAAACCTGAAACAATGTGAAAATTACGGTAAAACCATAGATTTTTGGAAGCAATTACTTTTTTCTTAAGGCTGAAGGCGTTATTCCCGTGTGGGTTTTAAAAAAGTAGCTAAAATAATCTGGTGATGAGAAGCCTAATTCAAAACTGATTTCTTTAATTGTTTTGTCTGAAAATTTTAGGGCATGCCTAGACCTCATCAGTAATTGTTCAATAATGATGTTTTTTGAACTTACGGCGAGAACTTCTTTGACGCATTCATTCAAATATTTAGGAGAAATGTTGAGCAGTTTGGCATAATCGGCCACTTCGTGATGTTCAAATATATATTGATCTACAAGTTGTTTAAACTTGTAGACGATGTTTGATTTTGAGTTGTTATTTGAAGCTATCGATTTAATGTTGCACTGCCCATCGCAGTAAACAAAAAAGGTGTTTAATAAGGACAGGATGGCATCATCTTTATGGTTTAATTGAGAGCCTAGTAATTCATCAATCATTTCCAAAATAGCCAGTGTTCTTTTTTCGATGCCAGGACTTAGTTTGAATAATGGTATTTCGCCTGAATTGAAAAGCCTTACTTTATTGATGTGAAGATTACTTAAAACAGGACTGTTTAAAACCTCTTTGGCTAAGTACAAAATATACCCCGAAGAAGAAGTGTTGCTGTTTTTTAATATTTTCCATCGATATTTAGGATCGATAAAAAATATAGAATTGGATACATTTTTATAGAGTACATCATTTATTTCTATACCCTTTACCTCATTTTTAATCCAACAAACAGCAAAATCATCCCTACGATGCTTTAAAGTCTTCTTGTTAATTATTTGCGTAATGTTTACAGCGTCTGGTTTCATTAATGATAATAATGACAATCTTTATTTGATATCATCTTTTTTAAAATGGTTTATTCTCAACCGGTTAACGAATTTCGAAATTTTTTTGTAAAAAAAAAGTATTACCTAATCTTACAAAGTTTCCAAAATAGGTCACTTAATTAAATGCTTAAAATACTGATATTTCAGAAGAAATAAGTTCAAAAGGTAATGCGTTAACACCTGCTTTAAAAGAGTTAAAATATTAGCTTTTTAATGCTGATATTTGAAGTAAATTAAACACAATATGGCAATTTTAGGTAATATAATTAAAGGAGTAATAGATTTAAAAGACACCTTGTCTTCAGAGGTTAATCATCAAGAAGCTCAAAAGGAGGTATTAAAACAGCTTTTAACGAAGGCTAAAGACACACAATTTGGTAAGCATTATAAATTTGATGCAATTTTAAAATCAGATGATTTTCAATCCAATTTTTCAAACTTAGTTCCCTATTTCGATTATAATAAAATAAATGATGAATGGTGGTATAAATTGCACGAGGGAGAAACGGATGTAACATGGCCAAATAGCCCATCTTATTTTGCTTTAAGCTCGGGTACCACAGGAAAAACAAGCAAACGCATTCCGGTGACCGATGCTATGATTGAAGCCATCAGGCAGGCTGGAATAAAACAGGTTTTTGCATTGAGTAACTTTGATTTACCCGCTGATTTTTTTGAAAAAGAAATGATGATGTTGGGAAGTTCTACCGATTTAGAAGAACGCAATAACCGTTTAGAAGGGGAAATTAGCGGCATTAGCGCCAGGAATATTCCTTTTTGGTTTAGAAACTATTACAAACCCGGAGAAGATATTGCTAAAATTGATGATTGGGATACTAGAGTACAGCGCATTGCTGAGCGTGCTAAGGACTGGGATATTGGCGCTTTAAGCGGAATTCCATCATGGATTGAACTTATGCTTGAAAAAGTTATAGACTATCATAAATTAGAGCATATTCACCAAATTTGGCCCAATTTGCAAGTTTACACATCGGGCGGTGTCGCCTTCGGACCATATGAAAAAAGCTTTCATGCGCTTATGGGAAAACCGGTTACGGTTATTGATACCTATTTAGCTTCAGAAGGTTATATAGCCACTCAAGTGCGACCAGATACCGATGCGATGCAATTAAACACAGACAATGGTATTTATTTTGAATTTGTTCCGTTTAAGCCAGAATATATAAATGAAGACGGATCATTAACACAAAACGCTCCATCGGTTACTTTGCAAGATGTAGAATTGGAACAAGACTACGTTTTAATACTAAGTACTGTAAGCGGTGCGTGGCGTTATATAATTGGCGACACCATAGAGTTTACAGATATTGAACTGGCTGAAATAAAAATTACGGGGCGTACAAAATTCTTCTTAAATACAGTAGGTTCGCAGTTATCGGTTAATAAAATGGATGACGCGATGAAGTTTTTAGAAGAACAGTTTTCTACTAAAATTCCAGAGTATACTATATGTGCCAAACGTGGGGACGATGGTGAGTTTTATCATTTTTGGTACCTCGCATCCGAAAGGGAAGATTTGAATGAAAACGATTTATCTCAAGCTTTAGATACCTGTTTAAAAGACGCGAATAAAAACTATAAAGTTGCGCGTTCCAAGGCTTTAAAAGGAGTTAAGGTAAAAGTGGTATCACCAGAGGTATTTTACAATTGGAGTGGTGCCAACAAGAAAAAAGGCGGACAAGTAAAAATGGAACGTGTTATGGGTGAAGATAAATTTAAGGATTGGGAAGACTTTGTTAATCAATCTTAACCTTTTGTAATTCGGCATTCCTATTGTTAACTAACTCCATAATTTCTTCCGGAGATAAATAATACCGTTTTATACGTTTTTTATAAATGTTGGAAATATCGGCGTGGTTTAATATAAAATCCTTTGTTTTTAAAATATAATCTGCCATACCATGGTTAACCGCATATGTGTCGGCTGCACGCTCTGCTTCAACAATGTAGTTTTCAGAGAATAAATATTTCAAACCAAAACCAATTAAATTCAATTTGCTTCGGTTTTGATAATCCATAATGTGTCCCAGTTCGTGGCCAATCCATCCAATTAAAATATCAGATTTTATATGTTTTGTTAAAAATTCCTTGTCTGATATTTTAAAAGTTTCACTAATTAGTATCAAGTATTTTCGGTGTTTTTTACTCCTAAAAAAACTACCAAAACTAGGTCTGGCTTGCATTGTCGATTTTTTAATATGCTTTTTAAACTTAATTTCAATATTAATATGTTTTAAATCTGGATAATAAGACAATGCTGTTTTTACTTCTTTATATATAGATTTGGGTATGAGGTGATGTGCATTCATAAGTTGAGAAAATAATAAGGTTACAAGTAAAATAATTCTTATCATGAATTATTGTAAATAAGTAATATATCCATTTTTTTTAATGTATTAATGGGAATAACTTATATGCGTTAATTATTATCTTAAATGAGATACAAATCACTTTGGATTGATAGGCTTTAAAACAAACCAAATAAAAAAGCGCCCAAAAGGGCGCTTTTCAAAAATATAAATGGTGTTTTTAGAATTGATAACGAATGCCTAAAGCAATATCAAAATCTAAATCATTGTTGTTAAAGTTGTCGTTTCCAAAACCAATTTCCGGTCTAAAATCCAACGAGAGTAATAAAGGAATATCGAAATTATATTCAATACCAACATCGCCTGCTGCAAAAATAAAGGTATCGGTAGCGTCGCTGCCTCCCGGAACGTTAACACTAAATGAGCCTAAACCACCTCCGGCACCGGCATACCAGTTAAAACCTCCATCTAAATTCCAAACCCATTGGTACAAACCAGCTAATTTAAAACCATCGTAGTTTTTACCATCGCGCCAACCTAAATCCAGCTCTAAACGGTTGTTATCGCCTAAAGCATGCTGATACGATATTTCGGCACCAAAGCCATCGCTATCGCCCAAACGGAGGCCAATAGCATTGTTTGAAATCTCTTGTGCACTTGCAGAAAATGTAAATCCTAATACGGCAACTGATAATAAAAATAATTTTTTCATAAGTTTAAAAGTTTTGTTTTTTATTTATTAAAATTTAATATGTTTCAAATAGAACGCAAAGGTAAGATTCGCGTCATAATTTATACTATAAAATTATTCATTAAAAAAGAGGTCTCAATAGTTATATACGGCCTATTGTAAAAAATAGATCATTTAAATATGCAGATAACATTTACAATAATAACGCCAAAACCGTAATTATATTGGACTTTTTTATAGATATGATGTAAAGATTTGAAACACAGACCTAAGTCCGTATTCATTCAAAAGAAATTATTTATTCAGTCCCAAGTATTTAGTTAACCGTCATTGGTTTTTAGGCAACAGTGATAAATTATTAACCATCAATCTTCGGTATTCAGGCTTCTGTTATCCGTCACATCCTCTTTTCAACAAAACACAATTTCAATTTCCGTATGTCTAATAATAGGATTATTTTAGCATCAAAATTTTACTATGGCAGGCAACACTTTCGGAAAACTATTCAGCTTAACAACGTACGGCGAATCCCACGGCCCCGCTTTGGGTGGCGTTATAGACGGCTGTCCGTCTGGTATTGCGTTAGATTTGGAGGCCATTCAAAACGAGTTAGATAGACGTAAACCCGGGCAATCGGCTATTGTAACCCAACGCAAAGAACCCGATACGGTAAAATTCCATTCCGGTATTTTCGAAGGTAAAACCACAGGAACTTCCATTGGCTTTGTTATTGAAAACACCAACCAAAAATCGCACGATTACACGCATATAAAAGACAGTTATCGTCCCAGTCATGCAGATTACACCTACGACCAAAAATATGGTTTTAGAGACTATCGCGGTGGCGGTCGTAGTTCGGCACGCGAAACTGCATGTCGTGTGGTGGCAGGTGCCATAGCAAAACAAATGCTACAATGCATCGAGATTACTGCTTACGTTTCTGGGGTGGGCAACATGACACTCGACAAGCCCTATACTGAGTTGGATTTAACAAAAACAGAAACCAACATGGTACGTTGCCCGGACGAAGCCATGGCTTCAAAAATGGAAACGTACATTAAAGAGGTGCGTAGTAAAGGCGATACCGTTGGCGGTATTGTAAGCTGCGTTATTAAAAATATGCCCGCTGGTTTGGGCGAACCCGTGTTCGATAAGTTACATGCCCAATTAGGTAAAGCGATGCTCTCCATAAACGCTGTAAAAGGTTTTGAGTATGGTAGCGGGTTCCAGGGTAGTACCATGTACGGCAGCGACCACAACGATGCATTTAATACCGATGGCACTACAAAAACCAATTTCTCGGGTGGTATTCAAGGAGGTATTAGCAACGGCATGGACATTTATTTTAATGTTGCTTTTAAACCTGTGGCCACACTAATTCAAGAATACGAAACCATCGATAAAGAAGGTAAGGTCGTGCAAATGCACGGTAAAGGCCGTCACGATCCTTGTGTTGTGCCCAGAGCAGTACCCATTGTAGAGGCCATGGCAGCTTTGGTTATTGCCGATTTTTATCTCATAAACAAGCTTTACAAATAATCTTTTTTAGTAGCTCTTTCACCGCTTGTAATTTATCCTGATCGCAGTTAAAAAGTGGGAATCTTATAAAATTAAGCGCCATCACATAAATAGTTTTCCTATTTTAAAAGATAACCACGTCACTGCCTCCATAAAATGTGACGATTGTATTAATGAAGTTAGCTTTCCGCGTTAGGGATAGCAGTGGAAAGCCCACAGCGAATCCCGATAGTTATCGGGATGAGCGCGGACTTGTAACGAATAGCCCGACTCCTTGCCCTGAGCGCAGTCGAAGGGATGGGGGAACGCCCAAATAATTAATATAATGTTACACACTAGTAAAATTTAAAAGCCTATTTTTATATTTGAAATTCAAATAATATAACCGAAAACGAAGTCTAAAAATTATTGTATGACTTTAGCAGAGTACGCTGAATCTATAACTCACCAAGTCCAAACGAGTGTATTTACCTCAACGAAAAGCGGTAAGGTAAAAACAGACTTCGTCAGCCAAATAGCAAAAAAATTAGACTTAGATTTTGCACCCGAAAATGAAAGTGATGGCAACGTGTGTTTTGCCAATAGCAACGAGCTTCGAGACGACTATAAATCCACTTTTGCACCCATCGATATATTAAATTATATCTATGCCGTGTTGCACAGCGCAATATACCGCGAAAATTTCAACGAGTTTTTAAAAATAGATTTTTCTAGCTTGCCATATCCAAAAGATACCAACACCTTTTGGGAATTGGTGAAGTTAGGCGGTCAACTTAGACAACTGCATTTGTTGGAATTTTCAAAAACAGAAAATTATATTACCAGTTACCCTATTGATGGCGATAATGTAGTAACCCGAAAAATGACCAAAAGCAGCATGGGCTTTGAGCCGTATTGTCACACTGAGCGCAGTCGAAGTGCAAACGGATTATCAGTGTCTCCATCGGAAAAAACAAAAGCTGCAAAAGACTCGAAACACATCACTCCTCACGAGGAGGAGATGGGGGAGACCGGCAAAGTTTGGATTAACGACACCCAATATTTTGATAAGGTGCCACAAACCGCTTGGGAGTTTTACATTGGCGGTTATCAATCTGCGCAAAAATGGTTAAAGGACAGGCAAGGAGACACCCTAACTTTTGAGGATATTTTACACTATCAAAAAATAATTGTGGCGCTTACCGAAACCCGCCGTATTATGGAAATTCTTGATGGTATTGATATTACGTAGTTGCTTAGTTTCAGCAGTCATTGCGAGAGCACATTAAGTTAGCTCCAAGCTTGTTTAAGTATAGCCATTTGTAAAAATAAAAACAACTGGGAGTCTTTTTAAGAATCCACAAATTTTATTACCTTAAGTTTTTTAAAAATTATGTTTAAAATTTTAATCGCTTTTATAAAGGAAATAAGAACCTTCTTAATTAATAAGTTGGGGAAATACAATGTAACCTTACCTTATGTTATTGCTTTGGTACTAGCTTTGGTTTTTGTGGTTGTGGGCATCAATGTATTTATTGAACTTACAGAAACGCTTACTACAGATGTACTTGTTCAATACGATACTATGGTTACTGATTATATAATTTCGTTTCGCTCGTCGGCTTTAACAAACTATTTTGTGTTTGTAACCCATGTGGGCGATGTTTACGGGTATTTAACCGTGCTCGCCATTAGCATCTTTCTGTCCTTGGTTATATTTAAACGAAAAAAATACGTGGTGCAAATTTCAGTGGTCTTGTTTTTATCAGCACTTTCAAACTTGGTGTTAAAGCGTTTTATCAATAGAGCAAGACCGAGTATAGAGCACATGGTATCGGTAGAGACATTGAGCTATCCCAGTGGTCATGCCATGAGCGCCATGGCTTTTTATGGTTTTATAATCTATTTGTTTTATAAATTTAATATGAATGGGTTTATAAAATTCACCGCTATTTTTATATTATCCCTGTTAATTTTAAGCATTGGCATCAGTCGTATTTACCTTGGCGTGCATTTCCCTTCGGATATTTTAGGCGGATTTATTGCCGGAGCCATTTGGGTGGTTTTTTGTATTGTTGTTTTTAATATGATTGAAGTGTTTAGACGCGACCCGAAAACATAACACTATGTAACGAGCAATTCTTTTGGCAAAATTGAAAGCAGACCTTGATTGCCACACATAAAAAATACTTATATTGTTAGCCATTTTAATTTACGAATCAAAAAAATAAAACCTCTTGTTAAAAAGGGGATGGATTACACTTATGAAGAAACTCGCACTGCACTGGAAAATTATCATAGGAATGGTTTTAGGAATCATTTGGGCTTTATTATCAAGCACCATGGGTTGGAGTGCCTTTACCATTAATTGGATAGACCCCTTTGGAACCATTTTTATTAATTTATTAAAACTCATTGCGGTACCGTTGGTTTTGTTTTCCATTATAAGTGGCGTAGCAAATATTGGCGATCCTTCAAGTTTGGGCAGAATGGGAGGAAAGACCCTCGGTATTTATCTGCTCACTACCATAATGGCAGTTACATTAGGTTTGGTGTTGGTAAATGTTATAAAACCAGGAAAACTTATTGATGAGGAAAGCAGAATCGACAACAGAATAAGTTATGAGATTTGGGCAGATTCACAGGGTCATGAAATTAAAGATGGTATCAATTATTTACAAAAAGAAGAATTTTTTGAACGTGCCCAAGAGATTTCAGAACTAACAAAAAGCGAACTTCAAGATGCCGCGGTATCCGATAAAATGGATATTGTAAAAAAGAAAAAAGAAACAACGCCGTTACAGCCATTAATAGACATTGTTCCCAGTAACTTCTTTTATTCATTATCCAATAATGGGTTAATGTTACAGATTATATTTTTCGCTGTGTTTTTTGGTGTTTGTTTATTGTTTATTCCCTCAGAAAAATCGAATCCTGTTTTACATCTTGTGGATGGCATTAACGAGGTGTTTTTAAAAATGGTAGATGTTGTAATGCAAGCAGCACCATTTTTTGTATTTGCTTTATTGGCCGGAGTGGTAAGTAAAATGGCAGGTGATGATATTGGTAAGGTTGTTGAAATTTTTAAAGGCCTCAGTTGGTATTCGCTTACGGTTTTAGCTGGGTTATTACTTATGATTTTTGTGGTATACCCTATGATTCTTAAATTGTTTGTAAAGAAAATTCCATACGTTGGCTTTTTTAAATCCATGAGTCCTGCTCAAACTTTAGCATTTTCAACCTCAAGTAGCGCAGCTACATTGCCTGTAACTATGGAGTGTGTGGAGCAAAACTTAGGTGTTAATAAAAAGATAAGCAGTTTTGTGCTGCCCATTGGTGCAACCGTAAATATGGACGGTACAAGTTTGTATCAAGCTATAGCCGTAATTTTCCTAGCACAAATACACATGATAGATTTAACCATAGCCCAACAGATTACTGTAGTTTTAACAGCAACGCTTGCCTCAATTGGTTCTGCTGCTGTACCTAGTGCTGGCTTGGTTATGCTTATTATAGTATTGGATTCAGTAGGTTTAAATCCTGCTTGGATTGCCATTATTTTTCCGGTAGATCGCATTTTAGATATGTTTAGAACCGTTGTTAATGTTACCGGAGATGCCACGGTTTGTTCTATAATTGCCGATGGTGAAAACATGTTAGATTATAAAGAGTTAAAAGACCCTACAGAAACTTTTGATTTAGATTCGTAAATTTTAAATAGTAGATTACTAATTTATTTTTTAACTTTAGAGAAACCGTCAAAACTCCAATAAAATGAACGTTTGCTTTATAATGTACCCATGGGAAGATGTTGACCCAGAAAACGACACCACATTGGCTTTAATTAAAGAATGTGTAAAACGTAAACATGGTGTTGCTATGTGCACACCTGCAAATTTAACCATTAGAAACAGTGTTACCTATGCCAGTTGCACTGTTATTAATCGTATGGAAAAAACGCCATCGTCGTTAAAATCGTTTTATAATAAGGCCGAATTACGTGAAGAAATGCTGCCACTTGCAGGTTTTGATGTGATATTTTTTAGAGCCAATCCGCCGTTGGATCCTATCATGCTTAACTTTTTAGACTCGGTAAAAGACGATGTGTTTATTATGAATTCGCTCCAAGGCATGCGCGAAGCCAACAATAAATTATATACAGCTGCTTTTGGTGATGCACACAGTAACATCATTCCGGCCACCCATGTATCAAAAAACAAAAACTACTTAATTCGGCAAATTAAAGAATCAACCGCCGATAAAATGATATTAAAACCGCTTAATGGTTTTGGTGGCTCGGGCGTTATTCTTATTGAAAAATCGGCAATGAGCAATATTAACTCGCTATTGGATTTTTATATTAATAGCAGTGGCGACGGCTCTTCAAATTACGTGATTTTACAAGATTATATTGAAGGAGCCGACGAAGGCGATGTGCGCATATTAATGCTAAACGGCGAGCCTGTGGGCGCTATGAAACGAGTGCCTGGGAAAGAAGATCACCGCTCCAATGTGTCGGCTGGCGGAAGTGTGCAAAGACATAGTTTAACCAAAGCCGAAAAAGCATTGTGCAAACAAATTGGTCCTAAATTAGTGAAAGACGGGCTGTTTTTTGTTGGAATTGATGTGATTGGCGGAAAGCTGGTTGAAGTTAATGTGATGTCTCCCGGAGGCATTACCTATATTAATAAAGTGTACAAACTTAAAACAAAAATAGAGGAGAAGGTTGTCGATTTTTTAGAAATGAAAGTCATTGATAAACTCCAGGCTTTTGATAGACGCACGCGATTACGCAAAACGGTACAAGACGCTTAATCAATTAATAAATTATCAGTGAAAAATTAATAATGCTTTGTCATGTCGAAATGAGGCACGATTGAGACATCTCATAACCAATTTGAATAAAAAAAATGAGTTCTTATGTAAATCTAAAAACACCCATTGTTTCAGCCGAATGGCTTTACGACCATTTGAATGCCGAAAACCTTGTTGTGCTAGACGGTACGATTAATAAGGTGTTTGATGGTACGCAAAAACAAATTCCAAAGGCGCGGTATTTCGATATTAAAAATAAATTTAGCGATGTATCGAATCCGTTTCCAAGTGCATTTCCATCCGAAGCCCAATTTCAAAAAGAGGCCAGGGCTTTGGGCATAAATAACCAAAGTGCCATTGTAATTACAGATGATAAAGGTATCTATTCCAGCGCCCGTGTTTGGTGGTTGTTTAAAGCGTTTGGGCACGCTAATGTGGCGGTTTTAAATGGCGGAACTCCAGCGTGGTTAAAAGCAGGATATCCAATAGAAACAATGGAAAATGATACACACGATACGGGCGATTTTGTGGCTAAACTTCAGCCTAAATCCATGCAATTTTTTGAGGATATGCTTAAAGCTTCAAAAGAAAAGTCGCATAAAATAATAGATGCACGTTCAGCCGGCCGATTCAACAGTACCGAACCCGAACCCAGAGCAGGCTTGCGTATGGGAACGATTCCAAATTCAAAAAACATTCCATTTAAAAACTTATTAAACACTGATGGTTTACTAAAACCCAAAGAAGAATTACAAGATATTTTTTCAGAAGTGATTCATAAAGAGGATAAGGTTATATTTTCGTGTGGCTCGGGCATTACGGCCTGCGTTTTAGCTTTGGGCGCAGAAATTTCGGGATATAAAAACATGTCGGTTTACGATGGTTCGTGGACGGAATGGGGCACTTTGGTTAAAGAATAAATGATGCAAAAACTTCCGCTTAAAGATATTATTGCAAAGATTAAAAATGAAGACATTTTTGAAGCCGTGTCTTCAGATTACTCGTTTACCCTAAAAATTGATAAATATGTGCCTTATGCCTGTGCGGCGATTCACGACGGGCATCAGTTTAGAAAAGAACTTTGGCCCAATTGCATACACACCGAATACGAGCGTTGGTACGAAGAAGATCCGGAGACCAAAACGATGATTAAATCGCATCCCATTGTTATTGCGGGCTGCGACTCGCGCTTTGAGTACGATTTAAACCGCGCGCCCGAAGCTGCTGTTTTTGATACCGCTTGGGGAAAACAACTCTGGCACCAACCACTATCGGAAGACATGAAAGATAAAAGCCTGCGAAAACACAACAATTTTTATAAAGTGGTGCATACTTTAATTTCGGTGTTAGAATCTAAATTCGGGTTTTGTACCGTTTACGATATGCACAGTTACAATTGGAAACGTTGGGATAGGGAGGTACCCACATGGAATTTAGGAACTTCAAACATCGATAACAAGCGATTTGGAGAGGCTGTTGAAAACTGGCGACAAAGTTTATCCGAAATAAAATTTCCGTACGGTATACCTTCAACCTCAAAAATTAACGACACCTTTCAAGGCAACGGCTATTTTTTAAAATATATTACCAATAACTTTAAAAACACCTTAGTTTTGGCGACCGAAATTGCCAAAGTGTATTGCGATGAATATGATTATATTATTTATCCGGAGGTTGTTCGATCTGTAGAAAATCAACTCAGAAACTTGTTGCCCAAAAATGCTTTGGATAATTACAAAAAGTATTCAAATTAATGATAAAAGAAAATCATATTGATTCACAGATTTTAGAAGAAATTTGTGAAAAAATTAATACAAATAAACAATTAACCTGGGAGTTGCCTAAAAATGGTATCATTCATATTGATAAGCTATTGCCGTTTATTTGTATTTACAGATTTAACACGCTCGATGTTTATTTTTCACGATTAATAAAAACTCAGGCTTCATATATCATTGCTGATGAAACCGTTAATATAAATCATCTAATAGAAGCCATAAGAATTATTATAGAGCAAAAATTTGCCACATTTTTAATTTTGGAATTTTGGCCAGATAACAATCCGAAATCTACAGCATTTCAAATAAGTTGCCCAAAAGCTAAGGCTCCGGCTACTTTAAAAGCCTTAAAGAAAGGCTTTGAATCTTTAAATGCGGTTTATCCTAATATCTCATCAAGTGTAAATGTTGAAAAAGAAAGACATCCAATTCATTTAGAGCCTTTGTTAAATGATGCAGAATCAAAAAAAACGGGGACTTTAATTATTGGTATTTCTGTTCCAACACTCTATAAAAATAGTGAAACCAATGAGTTATATTCACTTTTTTTTAGAGAATTTTATGCTGTGTTTTCAGAAACGGTACAACGTGCCGCATACGAATTTATAAGAATTCAAAATGCTGATGATTTTAAAAATTATTTAATGCTCGGTAAAACACATGTTGATGAAATTACCAGTAAAGCAGATAAGGATTTGGCAGCTATAAGCTCTGGGATGTCTTTTTTATTGCGCACAACACCAGTGAATAGTAATGAGGAATGGGAACGTTTCCAAAAAAATAATTTTAAAAAACCACCAACTTTTAAATACAGGTTAATAGCGCTTGATCCGGAATTGGAAAAAAGAAAACTTTATAATATACCCATAGATACTGTAGACGACCCAACAATTGCCTACATTTTAAGAGGAAAACGTTTAGAAATAGAGAAACAATTAACCATGTTAGAAGAACGTGGTACAAAAAATTTTCGGTTTGTTGGAGAAAGTCTTTATGGTGTGATAAAAAAAGAGGTGCTAAGAGAGGCGAAAAAAATATTAAAAGCATTTCCTAAAGGAGAACGCTTAAAAAGTGAACCGCGCTACAACTGTTATGATTTTGCAAAGTATGCTAAAAAGGAATTAGATTATTACAACGAAAAATTTCCAGATTTGGAACTGTCATACGAAATTCGAAACGATGTTGCTGGTATTATGGTATCAAAATCGAAACTTCTAATAAACGATCAGATTTCTCTAGACGTTAAAAGGAGTGATGCCTTAATACAGCACGAAATAGGTACACACATACTCACTTATTGCAACGGAAAACAGCAACCCCTGCATCAAATGTACGAGGGTTTTGAGGGCTACGATCAACTTCAAGAAGGCATTGCCGTAATTGCGGAATATTTGGTGGGCGGTTTAACGGTTAATAGATTACGTTTGCTAGCTGGTAGGGTGATGGCTGTAAAATCTATGGTTGATGGCGCTAGTTTTATAAACACATTTAACCTTTTAAAGCGAAAATACGCTTTTTCATCGCGCATTGCCTATTACATTTCCATGCGTGTTTATCGAGGTGGCGGACTCACTAAAGATGCGGTATATTTAGCAGGCGTTATCGATGTTTTAAAATATATTAAAAATGGTGGTGACCTTGAAACCCTTTATACGGGGAAATTTAATGTCAATCATATTGAAATTATCGAAGAATTATTAAGCAGAGGAGTGCTTAAACCTGCTGTATTACCTAGGTTTTTACAACGAGAAAGTGTTAAAATTCGGTTGAAAAAATTAAGACAAGGTATTCAAGTGACTGAGTTAGTAAATTAAGCGATAGGGTTAAAAACTATACGATATTTGATTTAACTTGCTTAAATAATAATTAAATCAAACTATGCCATGAAAATCGCATTTATAATAAACGATCATAAAACCGAAAAACCTAACTATACAACACCGGGTTTAGGCTATGCAGCTTATAAAAGAGATCATGATGTTTATTTTATTGGAGTTGGCGAATTATCGTATGCTTCAAAAGGGCATTTATCGGTGCGATGTAAAACGATTAAAGACATTAATTTTAACAGTCAGGAAACCTATTTTAGGGCTGTCCAAAAACAAGATTTCACAAAAGTAAGCTCTGAAGATTTGGATGTTTTATTACTCCGTAATAATCCCGCAGATGAAATAAATAAAAGGGATTGGGCACAAAATGCAGCTTATATTTTTGGAGAGATTGCTATGCGTAATGGTGTTATTGTTTTAAATCATCCTACAAGTTTGGCAAGCGCTATAAATAAAATGTATTTTCAGCATTTTCCTGAAATTATTCGCCCCAAAACAATCATTTCCAGAGATCACAATGAAATTAAGGAGTTCTTCAAAAAGCAAAAGCAAAAAATGATCCTTAAGCCCTTGCAAGGTTCTGGAGGTACTAATGTGTTTATGATGGATAAGAAAAATGAGCACAATTTATCGCAAACTATTGATGCCATTTGTAGAGATGGATTTGTTATTGCCCAAGAATATCTGGAAGAAGCCACCAATGGCGATACACGTTTGTTTTTAATGAATGGAAGACCTTTAGAATTTGATGGTAAGTTTGCTATGATGCAGCGCATAAACTCTTCAGGCGATATTAGAAGTAATATTCATGCTGGAGGTAAACCTTCTTCGGTTAAAATGACGGATCAGATTATGAAATTGGCAGATATTGTTAAGCCAAAACTAGTTCAAGATGGCATGTTTTTAGTGGGCATTGATATTGTAGGCGATAAACTTATGGAAATTAATGTGTTTAGTCCTGGAGGCTTAAATATTACCGGGCAAATGTACGATGTGGATTTTTGCACTCCGGTTATCCAATCTATTGAAAAGAAAGTGTATTATAAAAATATGTATGGTAATTATTTATTCAATTCCAGACTGGCTACATTATAATTGTTTCGTTCACGTCGGCAAAAACATTCAGTTTCTCATATAAAAACCCAAAGCCAATTTCCATGCTTTCCATAGGTTTATTTTTTGGTTAGTCGTCCAATAAATCCGGTCGGCGTTCTTTAGTACGTAAATAAGCTTGTTCTTCGCGCCATTTTTCAATCTCGGGTAAGTTGCCGCTAAATAAAAGTTCGGGTACCTTCCAGCCTTTGTACTCACGCGGTTTGGTGTAAATGGGCGGCGCCAATAGGTTGTCTTGAAACGAATCGGTTAGGGCAGAAGTCTCATTACCCAAAACCCCGGGAATTAAACGTATAACAGCATCGCAAAGTACGGCAGCACCCAACTCGCCACCAGATAACACGTAATCGCCAATGGATATTTCGCGGGTTATAAAATGGTCCCGTACACGTTGGTCCACACCTTTGTAATGGCCGCATAAAATAATAATGTTTCCTTTTAACGAGAGTTGGTTGGCGATGCTTTGGTTTAAGGTTTCGCCGTCGGGCGTCATATAAATAACCTCGTCGTAATGGCGTTTTGCTTTTAAAGCCGAAATACACTTATCAATAGGCTCTACCATCATAACCATGCCTGCACCGCCACCAAATTGGGTATCGTCGATAGATTTGTAATTGTCGGTGGTGTAATCGCGAAGGTTATGAAAATGAACTTCTACCAAACCAGCTTCAATAGCACGTTTTAAAATAGAGGCTTCAAACGGACTTTTAAGTAATTCTGGTAAAACGGTAATAATATCGATGCGCATGGTGTCTTGTTTAAGTTCCGATAATTGTCGGGATGCAAAGATAATTTAATTGTTTGGGATTTTTTGAGAAGTTTTTTGGAGGGATGGTTTAACGTGTTTGGTATGATTTCGTTGCGGATTTCTAATCAATAACTTTTCAGTTTAACAATAATCTTTGTTTTATGTTTACATTTTTATTTAATTATATAAATCACTATTATTGATAAACAATATTTTACATAGCTTTTAACTCTTAATTGCATAACTATACATAAGTCTTAAAATTGGATAAATCTGTTCTAATTGATTCAATGTTATTGAAGGGGCTTGAAATGTCAACATTACCCCGGCATTAGTTGAATGGGCTGCTTTGTTTCTCTCAATTGTCAGATTATCAAGTGTTGCATTTAATAATCCTATTTTTCCGGTATTGTTTAATTGTGTTTCTAGTTTCTCCATTTTAACTACTCCGATTGTTTGTAGCATCATTTTTCTAAAATTTCTCTTGTAGTTGAACCCATAATTATTCTTTACAATAGAATCCATAATATCCTCATATTGCGTTGTAAGAATTTTATTTTTCACACATCTCCTCGCAATTTTATCAAGCGACTCTTCAATCCAACCGCACAACTCCATCAAAGCAAGTTTAGAATAATGAGTAGATCTAGGGTGTGGCTCGGCATTATAATACGAGTCTAATTCCCTTAAGAGGGTTTTTATATCTCTTTTTAAAATCATTCAGCAAATATTTCAACTGCTCGGTTCAATCTTTTTATCACTTTATTTTTGCGAGCAACTCCTTCACTTAATTCATCAGAACTAAATAAGGGATCCTGTCTAAGCGTTTGATATTTTTGATTTAGAATTGTTTGAGATTTTTTTATGTCCTGTAGGTTTCTTTGAACCCCAACGTAAATAGCTTCAATTATAGATTTACTTATTTTTTTAACTGCTGTATTTTCAAATACTCTGGTATAAATAATAGTTATAACGTCTTCAAATTCTTTTCTCTTGATTTCTATTGTATTATCATCCAAAAAACGATTGGAAAACATATAATCATTGAGCCACTTACTTAATCTTCCGGAATAATTTTCAAAATCTTCAGATAAAGCAAAAAATCTAAGGTTTAGTTCCTCAAATGAAAACCTGTAATTTTTATTGGAGTCAATGTCGAATAAAGATTGGTAATGTTTAAAAACAGTTATTGATTTTAAAAACTCATTAAAACTGCCGCTATAAATGCAATTTCTAATTTCTTGATTGTTAAGCTTAGTTCCCCCTGAATTTAACCTATGAAAGATTGTGAATAGGTATTCTAAATGTTCTTTTTTGTTGTGATTACACCTAATTACTGTGATTGGAATAGTTAAATTTTGAACTCTTGAATAATATGATGGATTGTTTTTTTTAATACTTCTGATTGATTTACCTGATATTGCAGGGTCTATATCCTCTAAAGGAGAAAGAGTCCACTCTTCTTTGGATAAAAAATTTATTATTGATTGTATTCGTTGTAATCCATCAATAACATATCTTTCATCAGAATTAAAGTCTAAACTGAAGCACATACTTGGGATAGGTAGTTGTTTAATTAATGAATCTACAAATCTAGATTGAGCTGGTTTTGACCAAACTACATCTCTTTGAAAATATGGTTGTATTTCAAGTTGACCTGATTTATACATTCGAAAAATATCTGCACAAGAACGCAATTCGTTATAAGCTACAATATCTTTTGGTGGAGATTCTTCAAAATCGTCTTCAACTCCTTGCTTTACCTCTTCTTTTAATTCTTCATCGAAAGGATATGTATATTTATTTTCCATTTTAATTTTTTTTAAATTGCATACAATGCAAAGTTAAAGTTCAATTTGAATGAACTTTATCAATTGTGAAACGCAATCTAGTTAATTTTTCTGACAAAATCAAATAGACAAAATAAAAAAACCACCCTGTTTTCACAGAGTGGTTTTGGCTGTTAAAATTTCCGCGGAAGCGAAAACAGTTATAGTTTTAATTTATGAGATTACAACATTTCGACAAGCTCAGTGCAGGCAAAATGCGTCCTCGTAATGACGTTCTTATTTAATCATCTCGTAACTACGCTTAATAAAGTTTGTCAATTCTTCGCCTTTAAGCAAACCTTGAGAAAGTCGCGCCAAATCCAAACTTTGGTTTATTAAACGCTCTTGCTTCTTTTTGGTTTTGGTGCTTAAAATATCGCCAACCAATTCAGAATTTGTATTAACAACCAAGTTGTACATTTCTGGCATACTGCCAAACATATTCATGCCTCCGCCACCTGTGGCTTGCATTTCTTTCATACGGCGCATAAACTCCGGTTGTGTAATCATAAACGGTGCAGCATCGCTGTCCATTGGTTCTAATTGTACCACAAATTTTTCAGAGGGAATCACTTCTTTTAAAAGTTCGTCTAATTTTTTAGTTTGCTCTTCATCCAACTTAGAAATCTTGGTTTCGTCTTTCTGAATTATTTTATCAATATGGTCGGCATCAACACGGGCAAAAGATATTTTTTCTTTTGAGGTTTCCAGCTTTTGCATTAAGTGCGACACAATGGGCGAATCTAAAAGCAATACCTCGTAACCTTTAGCTCTGGCAGCCTCGATGTAACTGTGCTGCTCATCTTTGTTCGATGCGTAAAGAATTACAAGTTTATCATCCTTATCTGTTTGTTTTGCTTTTATTTTGTTGTAAAGCTCGTCGTACGTATAATACGTACCGTCTACGGTTGGGTACAATGCAAAGGCATCGGCTTTTTCAAAGAATTTTTCTTCGGAAAGCATACCGTACTCAATCACGATTTTAATATCGTTCCATTTGGCTTCAAAGTCTTCACGGTTGTTATTAAACAACGATTTTAATTTATCGGCCACCTTTCTGGTAATGTACGACGATATCTTTTTAACAGCACCATCGGCCTGTAAATACGAACGCGATACGTTTAACGGAATATCGGGAGAATCGATAACACCACGCAACATCGTTAAAAATTCAGGGACAATACCTTCAACGTTATCGGTTACAAAAACCTGATTTTGGTACAGTTGAATTTTATCTTTTTGAATGTTTAAATCGTTCGTCATTTTCGGGAAATATAAAATCCCGGTTAAATTAAACGGATAATCGACATTTAAGTGAATATTAAACAACGGCTCCTCGAATTGCATCGGGTACAACTCGCGGTAGAAATTGCTGTAATCTTCATCCTTTAAATCTGCCGGTTGCTTGGTCCACGCAGGGTTTGGGTTGTTAATAATGTTATCAACCGTAATTTGTTTATGTGGTTCGGTAGTTTCTTTACCGTCTTTGTCTTTTGTTGTTTTAGGCGTAAAGTCAGGGTCGTTTATTTCTTTAGTTCCAAACTTAATAGGAACAGGCATAAACTTGTTGTACTTTAACAAAAGCTCACGTATACGAGCTTCTTCTAAAAACTCTTTGTCATCGTCGGTAATATGAAGAATGATTTCGGTACCTCTTTCTGTTTTATCGGCTTGAACCAAAGTGAATTCGGGAGAGCCATCGCAGGTCCAATGTGCGGCAGGTTCATCTTTATAAGATTTTGTGATAATCTCAACTTTTTCGGCCACCATAAAAGCGGAATAAAAACCTAAACCAAAATGGCCAATAATGCCAGAATCTTTAGCCGAATCTTTATATTTATCTAAAAACTCTTCGGCTCCAGAAAATGCCACCTGATTGATGTATTTTTCAACTTCATCGGCAGTCATACCCAAACCTTGATCGATAATATGAAGTTTTTTACCTTCTTTATCAATTTTAACCTCAATTTGCGGATTGCCATATTCAACCTTTGCATCACCAATATTGGTTAAATGCTTTAGTTTTAACGTGGCATCTGTGGCGTTACTGATTAGCTCACGTAAAAATATTTCGTGATCGCTGTACAAGAATTTTTTAATGAGTGGGAAGATGTTTTCCACCGAAACATTAATATTTCCTTTTGTCATAATTAAAATAATTTATTTGTCATTCCCTCGAATCCCGATAGCTATCGGGAGGAAATCTGATTAATTTTAGTTTAAACTTACTTTGTTTTCATAGACAACAAAAATGCCAAGAATAGAAATATGACAAACTGACACAGCTTTTTTTTTGGAAAATGCAAATTCAAAAAATAATTTAAAAATCCAATACACTATTAGTGAGGGCTTTTAGATTTCCGAATTTTAAATATTATAATTTGAATATTAAATTTTGTACTTTGGTTTTTCAAATAAGGATAACTATGTATAATTCAAAAATAATAGGCTTAGGAAAATATCTTCCGGAGCACGTGGTGACCAATGACGATTTATCTAAAATGATGGACACCAACGATGCATGGATTCAAGAACGCACCGGAATCAAAGAACGCCGGTGGATAAAAGAAGGGACCGATGACACATCGGCAATTATGGGTGCAAAAGCCTCTAAAATGGCTATTGAGCGCTCTGGCTTAACCAATGATGATATCGATTTTATTGTGTTTGCCACCATGACGCCAGATTATTATTTTCCGGGTTGCGGTGTGCAAATCCAAGAAATGCTAGGGTTAAAAAATGTGGGAGCCATTGATATTAGAAACCAGTGTTCGGGCTTTGTGTATGCCATTTCGGTAGCCGACCAGTTTATAAAAACCGGAATGTACAAAAACATATTGGTGGTGGGTTCAGAATACCATTCCAATGGTTTGGATAAAACCACAAGAGGTCGGGGTGTTACCGTTATTTTTGGCGATGGCGCGGGTGCTTGTGTGCTTTCTAGGGAAGAGGATACCACTAAAGGTATTCTTTCAACACACTTGCACAGCGAAGGGAAGTATGCCGATAAACTTATTGTGGAGTCGCCCAGCATCAAACATTGGGTGCCACAGATTTTAGAATCTGAGGAAGAAGATTTGTCTTATTTCCCATATATGGATGGCACCTTTGTTTTTAAACATGCGGTGGTTCGTTTTAGCGAGGTGATTATGGAAGGGCTGCAAAAAAACGGTCTGCAAAAAGAGGACATCGATATGCTCATTCCGCATCAAGCCAATTTGCGCATTGCACAATTCATTCAAAAGAAATTTGCCTTAACCGACGACCAAGTATTTAACAACATTCAGAAATACGGGAATACCACGGCGGCATCGGTAATTATTGCACTAACCGAAGCATGGGAGGAAGGCAAAATTAAAGCTGGCGATAATGTGGTATTGGCAGCCTTTGGTAGCGGATTTACTTGGGCGAGCGCCATTATTAAATGGTAAACCCATCACATGTTAAAAATAAATTGTAATTAATTTAAGTTTTGTATTTTCAGTTTTGTGTGAACTAAATTGAACAATTTCAGATAAAGGCAAAACGCAGAAGGATTTTTCAATTAAAACCCTTAATTATTTATAATTTAAATTGTTAATATATTTTAAGTAAATCTTCGTTTAAAGGTTTTATTTAATCGTAAATTCGCAAAAAAATTGCACAACTAAATTTATACGAATGAAATTTTTTATTGATACCGCAAATCTAGATCAGATAAAAGAAGCTCAAGACCTTGGTGTACTTGACGGCGTAACTACAAATCCATCCTTAATGGCTAAGGAAGGCATTACTGGACATGACAATATTTTAAAACACTACGTGGATATTTGTAATATTGTGGATGGCGATGTGAGTGCGGAAGTGATTTCGACGGATTTTGAAGGTATGGTTAGAGAAGGGGAAGCTTTGGCGGAATTGCACGAGCAAATTGTTATAAAACTGCCCATGATTAAGGATGGTGTTAAAGCCTGTAAATATTTCTCTGAAAAAGGTGTAAAAACCAATGTGACTTTAGTGTTTTCGCCAGGGCAAGCATTATTGGCAGCAAAGGCTGGGGCCACTTATGTGTCGCCGTTTATTGGACGTTTGGATGATATTTCTACCGATGGTTTAAACTTAATTGGAGAAATTAGACATATTTACGATAACTATAATTTTGACACTCAAATTTTAGCAGCTTCAGTGCGTCACACCATGCATGTTATAGATTGTGCCAAATTAGGCGCTGATGTTATGACGGGACCATTAAGCTCTATTGAAGGTTTGTTAAAACACCCATTAACCGATATTGGTTTAGCTAAATTTTTAGAAGATTATAAAAAAGGAAACTAAATAAATTATAGTTTTTCGCTATAAAAAAAGCCTCAACTTTTAATCAGTTGAGGCTTTTTTTTTGAATGCTTATCTATTTATTAAACCTAAAAGCTGTTCTTCAAAATTCCGTGCAAAAATATTGGTTTTGCCGTTTACTATTTTTTGATTTTCATCAACCAAAAAAGCTTTTGTTATGGGGTAAAGGGCTAAAGTTTCTTTTGAAGCTTTTGGGTGCTTAAATTGATATTGGTTTTTAAAGGTGAAACTGTTTCGTTTTAATGCTTTTAAAGCGGAATCCATACCGTAATCATCCACATTAATAACTATAAATTTTACCTCTGGGTATTTTGTGCTTAACTCATAAATTTTATGCTGACTCTCTTTAAAATGGTCGTAATAGGTTTGCGACCAAAAGCAAATTACGGTTGGCGAATTTATAATGGCATCAACGCTGGTTTCAGAATTTCTGGTATCTATAAGTACGGTTTCTGGGAAGTTCTTACCTGTTTTTAAGTTGTGTAACGCATTGGCATATTGCGTAATCATCGCTTTGCTTTCGGTATTAGAACTTTTGCTTGTATAAAAATCAAGAATGGCTTTGTTGTTTTTCTCATTATTACTTTTGTTTAAAAAGTTTACGGTATAATGATGCAGTAAGTCTTCTTTAATTTCATGATCCGTAACTAAGCTATCAATAAGCGATAACCGGTCCAAATTATAACAAACGTCTGAGCTTTTAAAATGATTGTCTTTGGCATGCTTATAATGTTCGCTAAGTGCGATATTGTTAAAGTTCCACCGTAAAAAAGAGTTGTAAATAAAGTAATCTTTTAAAAACGCGTCGTTGTAATTGATGGTTTTTCTGTAGTCGTAAAAATCTTCCGGTAAGGATTCTAAAATATCATATTTGTTGTGTCCGTAATGCACAAACGGATATATTTCTTTGTTAAAATATTGATTGTAATCAATGTTCGCCTGTGCAATTTTGTTAAACAAATCCGATGTATCGTACTTGCTTTTAAACTTTTTAAGTTTTTTAAGTTTGATATTTTTTATGGAATCTATTTCTTTTTTATAGGCTTCGGCATTTAACTGACAGAATTCAAAAATCTTTTTTTCCTCTATTTCATTTCTTAAAAATTCATTGATTAAATAGTTGTTCTTTTTAGCGCCTTCACCGGTGTAAACCAACGATTCGTCAAACTCTAAAGTATTCAGCCTAAACATGATGCTGTCTTTTGGTTCTAATAAAACCATTTGAAACTCGCCACCATGTTTAAAATTGTAAAGTCCTGGTTGTAAATTATCAACTTTATAAATAAACCTGTTGTTGCCATCAAGTCTTATGGTATCGATAATTTGCTTCGATTTAGACAGCACCACATAATTATTGTTCGCGTTAATAATTTCACCACCAAAAAAAGCATAATCACCATTATTATTGGTGTTATCCTTTTTACAACCCAGCAGTGTGATTGCAATAAGCAGTGTATATAAATATAATTTCATAGTCCCCCTCAAAAAAAAATTATTTCAGCATTAATGCTTTATAAAACAAAAATATAGCTTGTATTTATAAACTGCTGTTAAGGCGTTGTTAAATATTATACTACAAGGGTTTTGCGTAGGCAAGTACGGGTTTAAAAATAAGTTGAGGATGTTTCGACTTACCAATTAGATTTTATACTTTTGCAAAAAATTAAATACAAACTATGTTATCAGTTTCTAACTTATCGGTGCAATTCGGGAAGCGTGTACTTTTTGACGAAGTAAACACGACTTTTAATAATGGTAATTGCTATGGCATTATTGGTGCAAATGGTTCAGGGAAATCTACTTTTTTAAAGATTATTTCAGGAAAGATGGAGCCAACATCCGGACACGTGTCTTTAGAGGCGGGGAAACGTATGTCTGTGTTGGAGCAAGACCATAATTTATACAATGAGCACACGGTTTTGGAAACTGTTTTAATGGGGAATAAACCCTTATTTGAAATAAAATCTGAAATTGATGCGTTGTACGCGGATTACACCGATGAAAACGCTGAAAAAATTGGTGAGCTTCAAGTGAAGTTTGAAGAAATGAATGGTTGGAATGCCGATAGCGATGCCGCTTCGATGTTATCCAATTTGGGTATTAAAGAAGAGCATCACTATACCTTGATGGCCGATTTGGACGGAAAACAAAAAGTACGTGTGTTATTGGCGCAGGCATTGTTTGGCAATCCGGATGTGCTTATTATGGATGAGCCTACCAACGATTTGGATTACGAAACTATTTCGTGGTTGGAAAACTTTTTGGCAAATTACGATAACTGTGTTATTGTGGTATCGCACGACCGTCACTTTCTCGATGCCGTTTGTACTCATATTTCTGATATTGACTTCGGAAAAATAAACCATTATTCCGGAAACTATACCTTTTGGTACGAGTCGTCTCAATTGGCAGCAAGACAGCACGCACAGCAAAACAAAAAAGCTGAAGAGAAGAAAAAGGAACTGGAAGAATTTATCCGTCGTTTTTCTGCCAATGTTGCCAAAAGTAAACAGGCCACCAGTAGAAAGAAAATGATTGAAAAGCTGAATATTGGTGATATCAGACGAACAAGCCGTCGTTATCCCGCCATTATTTTTGAGCGCGATAGAGAAGCCGGCGATCAAATACTAAACATTACTGGTTTAGCAGCTTCTATTGATGGTGAAATATTGTTTAAAGACATCGATCTTAATTTGAATAAAGGTGAGAAAGTGGTTGTTTTTTCTAGGGATTCAAGGGCTACAACGGCATTTTATCAAATTTTGAACAATAAAGAAAAAGCTGATGCAGGTAAATTTGCGTGGGGTGTAACCACCACACAATCCTATTTGCCATTGGATAACAGCGAATATTTCGACAACGATTTAACACTTATTGATTGGTTGCGCCAATGGGCACAAACCGAAGAAGAGCGCGAAGAAGTTAACATTCGAGGATTTTTGGGTAAAATGATTTTTAGTGGCGAAGAAGCTTTTAAAAAATCATCGGTATTATCCGGAGGTGAAAAAGTACGTTGTATGCTAAGTAAAATGATGATGACCAGAGCCAATGTTTTAATGCTTGACGAACCAACAAACCACTTGGATTTAGAGAGTATTACGGCATTTAACAATTCGCTTAAAAACTTTAAAGGCACTGTGTTGTTTACAACGCACGACCACGAGTTTGCACAAACGGTTGCCAATAGAGTAGTGGAATTAACACCAAATGGCATTATCGATAGGCACACCACATTTGATGAGTACATGCAAGACCCTAAAATAAAGGAATTGCGTAATAAAATGTACGCGGTTACGGTTTAATTTATTTGGGCGTTACCGCAAGGGTCGGGCTTTACGTTACAAGTCCTCGCGCCAAAAAAGGCGCTGTGGGCTTTCCTCTGCAATCCCTAACGCAATACAGAAACTAATTTTGAAACTCAGAAGTTATGCTTTCAACAATTTCAACAGCTTTATCGAGTTCGTCTTTATGCACATATAATTCTTGTTGACCAGGAATGGATGGACCAAAACCAGCTAAACGCGCAGATTCAGATTGGTCTTTTACAATTGGACGAATATTTGTTTTTTCTAAATCGGAAACAATGCGTTGTACGGTAATAAAATTTCCAGTAAAAATTTTTATATAATTGGAATTGGCCATAGTTATGGGTTTATTATTCGGGGTTTATATTTTTAATAATGTCCTGGGCTTTTTCAAGTTCGTCTTTGTGCACGTAAATTTCCTTGAGCAAATGGCCGCCATAAATCTTTGGGTCAAGCCCAGACTCATTCTCGTCTTTAACAACAGGGCTAATATCTATTTTTTCTAAATCAGCAATTATACGCTGTACGTCAATAACACTTCCGGTGAAAATTTTAATGTAATTAGAATCAGCCATAGCGATAGGTTTTAAAAAGTTCCTTAAATTAAAGATACGAAAATTTTAGATACAAAAAAAAGCCAACTGGCGCTGGCTTTTTAAAATTAATTTTATGTTAGAATTACCTCAATTCTGCACCCAATTGTTTTTCGAAATTGGTTTGAAGTTTTTTCATAATCTTATCAATCTGCTTATCGTTAAGCGTTTTGTTTTCGTCTTGTAACGTAAAACGAAGGGCGTAACTCTTTTTACCTTGTGGTAGGTTTTTACCTTGATATACATCAAATAAACTCACACTTTTAAGCAATTGCTTTTCACTTTGTTTTGCTATTTTGTAAATGGAATCGAAAGTAACGGCTTCGTCTAATAATAGGGCAAAATCCCGACGCACTTCCGGGTATTTTGGTATGGCTTTAAATGTTATTTTATGGCGTTTTACAATGTCTAAAATGGCATCCCAATTAAAATCGGCATACAACACCTCTTGCGAAATATCAAAATGTTTTAATATCGATTTTTTCACTAAGCCAAAATCGACCAATTTGGTTTTACCCAAGTTTAAACTCAATCCTTCGCTAAACACATCGTTTTTAACAGGCGTTTCATTATACCGCGAAATACCCAAACGTTCTAATATCGAAGTAATACTTCCCTTTAAGAAAAAGAAATCACTTTTTTTAGAAGCATCATACCAACTTTCCTTGTTTTTATTGCCTGTTGCGAAAAGGGTTAAATGCTTGTTTTCGGCTCTGGTGTTGTTATAATGATGATAGGTTTTTCCGAATTCAAAGAATTTTAAATCTTGACGTTTTCTATTGATATTGTGTAAAACCGCTTCTAAACCAGAAAACAATAAAGACTGGCGCAACACCGACAAATCGTTACTTAGCGGATTAAGCATGCTAATGTTATGTTCTTCCTTTATCTGCTCGCTTAAGGCCACATAATTGGGGTTTGTTAGTGAGTTTGAAAGTATCTCGTAAAACCCTTGAGCCGCTAATTGATCGCCCACAATATTCTGAATTTTATGGTCTTCAAAACGAGAAGTGCTTGAAATTGAGGCGTTTATTTTTTCGGTAGTTTTAATGTTGTTATAACCGTAAACACGCAGAATTTCTTCAATAATATCGGCTTCACGAAGCACATCGTTTCTGTAGGCCGGAACGGTTAAACCCAATCCGGTTTCGGTAACATTGTTTACTTTTATATCCAATGAGGTTAAAATACGTTTGATAATTTCTTCTGGAATTTCTTCACCAATCAATTTTTTGGCATTATCAAAACTCATTCGCACATGAAAATCCTCAATCTTTTTGGGATACACATCAATAATATCACTGGTAATTTCGCCGCCGGCAACCTCTTGAATTAATAAGGCAGCGCGTTTTAAAGCGTATTCGGTAATATTAGGGTCGATACCACGCTCAAATCTAAATGAAGCATCGGTATTTAGCCCATGGCGCTTTGCGGATTTACGAACGCTAACCGGATTAAAATATGCGCTTTCCAAAAAGATACTGGTTGTGCTTTCGGTAACACCAGAATCGATACCACCAAAAACACCTGCGATACACATGGGTTTTTCGGTGTCGCAAATCATTAAATCATCTTCGTGCAATTCGCGCTCTATACCATCCAATGTTGTAAATTTAGTGCCTGCTTTTACCGTTTTAACTTCAATTTTACTACCTGAAATCTTTAAGGCATCAAAAGCATGAAGCGGTTGCCCCAGTTCGTGTAGCACGTAATTGGTGGCATCTACAATATTATTAATAGGGCTTAAACCAATTGCTTTTAGGCGGTGTTGCAACCATGTTGGAGATTCTGCCACCTTTATTTTAGAAATGGTTACGCCACAGTAGCGCGGTGCTAAATCTTTATTTTGTACATCGATATCGATTTTCAGAGTACGGTTGTCTACACGAAACGCACTAACCGATGGCGTGATAAGCTCTAATTTAATATCCTTTTGAATCAATCCTGCTTTTAAATCGCGTGCTGTTCCGTAATGGCTCATCGCATCGGCGCGGTTTGGGGTTAATCCAATTTCAAAAACCTGGTCGTTTTCAATATCAAAAATATCCGCAGCTTGAGTTCCCACTTTTATTTTCTCATCTAAAACCATAATGCCATCGTGCGATGTTCCCAAACCTAGTTCGTCCTCGGCACAAATCATACCGTGACTTTCTTCGCCTCGAATCTTTCCTTTTTTAATGGTCCAACTTTCGCCCTCATCCGTATACAACGTTGTGCCAATGGTGGCCACAGGCACTTTTTGTCCAGCTGCCACATTGGGCGCGCCACAAACGATTTGCACCGGAGCATCGGTACCGATATCTACGGTGGTTAACTTTAATTTATCAGCATTAGGGTGTTTAACACAGGTTAAAACTTTGCCAATTACCACACCTTCCAAACCGCCTTTTACCGATTGGTACCTTTCTACACCTTCAACCTCTAGTCCTAAATCGGTAAGCAATTCGCTGGTTTGTTTTGCGGTCCAGTCTGTTTTAATAAACTGTTTTAACCAGTTATATGAAATCTTCATAACTCATTTTACTATTTAAGGGAGCAAAGATAAAATATAGATGTTACCAATCAAACAATGCTTTACGTTTTGTGAACGTAAATTGTGAAATAAGGGGTTTGTTAACTTGTTTATGAATTTACTGTCGAATTTGAATGGCTTTTGGAATGATTTTTTTTGATGATTTGTTTAAGGTTTTAGTAATGGGGATTAATCGCAGTTTTCTTCAGAGTAGATACTGAGTTAAATTAGGGTTGATAAATTTTGGTGTATCATTTACCAAACAATTGATTATAGTCGTTATAGGTAATTTTTTATTTTTTTCGTTCAAAACATAGGTCAGCCCCGTCTACATATGATTTTCCCACTACCATTAAGTTACCTTGAGATTTATAGGTCCATTTACTATTCATGATTTTTACAAGCCAAATCATTGATTCATTAGGGCTAGGAGAACCACTTAAATAATCTTCTTCAAATACATAATTATATTCCCCTTTGTCGAATCCTCCAATACCACCAGATTCAGACACCACTAAAATCCCATTAGGTTTAAAATTATAAATGATATTTTTATCAGAAAAATCCCAGTTTTTATACTCGGGCCAGATTATTCTTGACCTTAACAGTTTCCACTCTCCAAGAATTTGGTTTGAAGATGAAACAATATCAAGATCACCTTTAATGCAATCTGTATGATGTTGCTCTTGAGAATGTGTAGAATCATTTTCGTCGTTTTTATTGCAACTGACAAAAAATATTATGAGCAGAAAAGCTAATAGAATTTTGTTTGTTTGCATTTTTAGTTTTTTAATTATGAAGCCTTTATTCAGGACGGGTCTGACTTTAGCAATTCCGAGTAGATTCGCTTGAGCCTGTCCTGAGCGGAGTAGAAGGGTAGTCGAATCCGTCGTAATTGCGGTTATACATTGTTGACAACTGACTTTTTCATTCCGTTAAATGGCTAATGTCAGATGTCGCATAAAAATAAGATAATCCATTTCCATTTCCACCCATTGATTTACTATTCGCAATCGTTATCTTTAATTTAGCCAAAAGATAATTTCCTTTTTCAGTTTCTATGTGTTGGATTCCTTTTTCATTAAATTTATTTATAACATCTAAAATTTCGTTTCCAAAATTCAGTCGAATGTTGTCAATCAAAATGTCAAAACCAGAATGCACTTCTAAATCTCTTAATTTTCCGTCTTTGTCGTAATTTAGAAATAGTAAATCATTTTCAGACTTTTGATTTTCATAAACATCTCTTTTTTGGTGAATGTTCATACTTTCGTCTCCATCAAAAAATTGAGCGACGTCAATTGTTTTGTCATCTTCTTTATACTTTTTTCTGATTTTTTCTCTAACAGAATTCCGTTCTTCATTCCATTGTATTTCTACAGAATTAAGGATGAAACCTTTATTTGGTAAATATTCTATGTCCATTTTTCAGCTTGTTGCCAACTAGCGGATATACGCTGTTTAAATATTAAAACATCCCGATAGCCATCGGGACAGTTCAAGTTGATAAAGTTAGTTTGTTTTTTTGACAAAGTCAAATAGAAAATTTTCTAAAGCTTACAAATCTTCCAGCATCAAACTGTAGTCGTATTGTAAATCTTCATGCAGCGTTGCAACTATCTTTTTTACTAAAAGGATTTGCCGGTTATAGGTGTTTTGCAATTGTGTGCTGTATTTTATGCTTGGGGAAAAGCCTTTTAATTTCTGGCAAAAGTAGAGGAGTAGCTCCACTTCGGTTTCTTTTTTTTGTGAATAGCGGACATACTTTTTAATATTCTTTAAAATTTTCCGCACACTTTTTCTAATATAAAAATAGCTTTTGGTGTTAATGGCTTCAAACTCTTCATCAACGTACCTTTTTACCGATTCGATATAGCCGGCTTCATCAGCCGATTCGAATAGCAAATAGGTGAGCAGCTCTTTATTTTCTTTTTTAAAACGCGATAAACGCAAACATAGCTGCATGAGTTCGTCTGTCGACCGATGCTGTAATTCCTTTTTTATAACTGTTACTGAAACTGCTTTCATTTAAAATACTATTAATTTAAACCCATTGATTAAGAGTAGGTTCCTGCCTGCGCAGGAATGACAAAAAACTACTTTCCTTTTAATAAATTAATGCTTACGGAGGCTAATTCGTTATTGGGAAACCTTGTAAAATAATTGGGGTCTGGACGTAAACCTGCTTGGGTTGCAACCTTGTTAAACACATCGACTTCTAAAATATACTGATCGCTGTAACCATGGGTGGCATCGTAAGCTGTGGCTGCGGTTTTCCCCAAATTGGCTGCAGTAAGTTTTGGGTTTATGGTATGCAATTCTATAATCAATAAGCCAAAACGCTCTACATAAGGTTTCCATTTTATAAAGTGCTCCAACAGGGAGTCTTCAACTAAATTATTGCTTATTTGTTCGCCTTGAAAAGCATAAGCGCCCGTTGAATGGCTATTTGTTTGTGTTAGGTTTTTTGGAGGTTCCCAAATGCGATTATGGTCTAAAAATGTGCGTACATTCAATAAATCCTTTAAATCGATATTGTAATCGACTTTTAAATCTTTGGCCAGTAAATCGGGGCGCCCAATATCGCCCCAAATCACTTTGGCCCAAATATCAGCTTTTATTAAATTAGCTCGTGTTACCTTTAAAGCGGCTTGGTTAAAATCGGCACCAATCAATAACAGTGGATACTCGTCCAATAGTTTTCCACGCCGTGTTTTGTATTCAATTACATCAAAAATATGTTGGATAAAAGCCCCATTGCCACACCCCATATCTAAAATACCTTTGGGTTGCTCATCGATGGGTTTATTGAATAGGTTGATAATTATGTCGTCAATAATTTTAAAATAAGTAGCATGAGCGCCACCGCTTCCCCAAACGTTCATTTCCCGGTCTACATGTTTTTCGGTGTCGGATACCGATTCGGTTTTTAAAACCAACGGATTGCCAAAAATAAGCTCGTCCAAGGCTACAAAAGTTGGTAAATACGAAACCGTAACGCCGTAAGCACTGGCACGTTTTGCAAAAAACAAGCCTTCGTCTGTGAATTGATACGTGTCTTTCTTTTTTGTGAACCAGCCCAAATGACTTAAAAAGTCGAGGATTTTTTTAAAACTTTCTGGGTTAGAATGATATTCTTGTGCTCTAAACGAAGCTTCCATAAAATACTTATGAAACAAGCCGTTAACGCCCAATAAAACTATTATGGGGGCTGCAATAACACCCTCGATATGTTTTAATACTTGATACTCGATGGTGTTGTTTTTTACGTTTGAAAGTCCAAAATTAGTTTCAAATTTTTTGAAAATTTTTTCTAAAACATGAAAGGCATCCGGACCGATACGCTCTTTTGGGAATTTAACCGAATAGTTTAACAGATTTACGGCATCTTCATATAAAGGCACCAGTTTAAAAGCCTTTTCGCTTTGTGCATTTGTTTCAAAACTTACAGTATGGGTTGCATTATCTATATGTTGATTCAACCAGCCTTGGGCACATAAAATACGCAATGCCACATTGAGATAACCTGCATTGGCGTTAAACTGTTTTGTTATATTTTCAAGACTGATGTTTTTATGATCCAACAGATATTGCAACACGCCTCTTTTTTGCAGTGCATAAGCTGTGGGTGCAGTGGCAATACCATCCAAATGCCTGAAAATAGTAGCCCGAAGTTGTTCTTTGTCGTGTTTTGTAAGCATCTTTGCGGTTTAGCATAAATATATAAAAAAACCTTTCGACATTAAGGAGGAAAGGTTTTTAATATTATATAGCGTTTTAATTACCTGAGTTTAGGATAATTTTCCGGATTGGCTTCGTGCATCACCTCGTAAACGGCTTCAAAAATATCTTCGGCTGATGGTTTCGAGAAATAATCACCGTCGTTACCGTAAGCGGGTCTGTGTGCCTTTGCCGTTAAGGTTTTTGGCTGGCCATCTAAATATTGATAGGCGTTTTGTGTGTTTAATATTTCATTTAAAATATAAGCTGAAGCGCCACCAGGAACATCTTCATCAATAACCATAACCCGATTGGTTTTGGCGATGCTTTTTACGATGTCGTGATTTAAATCGAATGGTAAAAGAGATTGCACATCAATCACTTCGGCGTCAATGCCAACCGATAACAGTTCTTTTGCAGTTTGGGCTACAATTCGAAGGGTTGAACCATATGATACTAATGTAATATCTGTTCCGGTTTTAATGGTTTCAACCACACCAATAGGGGTTTTTATATCGCTTAAATTATTAGGCATTTTTTCTTTTAAACGATATCCATTAAGGCATTCTACCACTAAAGCGGGATCGTCTCCTTGTAACAGCGTGTTGTAAAAACCAGCTGCTTTTGTCATGTTTCTTGGCACCAAAACATGAATACCACGAACCAAATTAAGGATACCGCCCATTTGCGAACCCGAATGCCAAATACCTTCAAGCCTGTGCCCACGTGTTCTTATAATTAATGGTGCTTTTTGTTTACCTTTTGTTCTGTAATGCAATGAAGCTAAATCATCGCTAATTACGTTTAAAGCATATAATATATAATCTAAGTATTGAATTTCTGCAATTGGTTTTAAACCACGTAGCGCCATACCAATACCTTGACCAATAATGGTAGCTTCGCGAATACCGGCATCGGCCACTCTATGCTCGCCATATTTTTCCTGTAAGCCTTCTAATCCTTGGTTGACATCACCAATATTACCGGAATCTTCTCCAAAAATTAGGGCTTCCGGATAGTTTTCAAAAATAGCGTCAAAATTATCACGGATAATAATACGACCATCAACTTGTACGGCGTCTGCATCATAAGTTGGTTTTACTTCCTCAACAAGCACCGTAGATTTTTCAGATTCAGAATATAAATGAGAACTAAACTTGGGCTGTACCGTCTCAAACATTGTATTGACCCAGTTTAAAAGCTGTTGTTTGGCATCGTTAGTTTCGCCTAAGGTGTGCCTTAAAACTTGTCTGGCTGCCGATAACACATCTTTTCTCGCCGGCTCTGTAAGCGCAGTTAAATTAGCTATAATAGGTTTGATAAACACACCATTTATACTAGAAGCGGCCACATTATTTAATATGGAAATTAATTCTTGTTTTTCCTTTTGTATGGGTTTTAAAAAGGTTAACCAAGCATTCTTTTTTGCTTCTCTAACTTCTTTTTTGATGTCGCGTTCAATCTCGGTAAGTGTTTCGTTTGTAGCGATACCGCTTTCAATAATCCACTCGCGCATTTTTAAATTACAATCGTTGTCCTTTTCCCACTCCAATCGCTCTGGGGATTTGTAGCGTTCGTGCGACCCCGAAGTAGAATGCCCTTGTGGTTGCGTTAACTCGGTTACATGAATAAGCACCGGAACATGTTCTTCTCTTGCAATCGTGGATGCTTCTTGATAAGTTTCAATTAAATTGGCATAATCCCAACCTTTTACACGCAATATTTCGTAGCCATTATGTTCGTTATCACGCTGAAATCCTTTTAATATTTCTGATATGTTTTCTTTTGTTGTTTGATGTTTGGCATGTACGGAAATGCCATATTCATCGTCCCATATACTAATAACCATAGGGACTTGTAGAACACCAGCAGCATTAATGGTCTCGAAAAACAAACCTTCGCTCGTACTTGCGTTTCCAATGGTTCCCCAAGCAACTTCGTTTCCGCTATTGGAAAAAAGGGTTGTATCAATGCCTTTTACTTGTCTGAATATTTTTGAAGCCTGTGCCAAACCTAACAAACGAGGCATTTGACCCGCAGTAGGAGAGATGTCTGCACTTGAGTTATACTGCTTCGTTAAATCTTTCCACTCGCCACTATCATCTAAACTGTGGGTTGTAAAGTGGCCTCCCATTTGCCGACCGGCAGACATGGGCTCTAAATCTATATTGGTGTTGGCGTAAAGACCAGCAAAAAACTGTTCCATGGTGAGTTCACCAATAGCCATCATAAAAGTTTGATCTCTATAATAACCAGACCTCCAATCGCCTTTTAAAAATGCTTTGGCCATGGCCAATTGGGGGACTTCTTTTCCGTCGCCAAAAATGCCAAATTTTGCTTTGCCGGTTAATACCTCACGACGGCCAAGTAAACTGCATTCTCGACTTCTTACGGCAATGCTATAATCATTTAAAACCTCTGTTTTAAAATCTTCAAAAGAAATATTGTTTTTCAAATCAGGGATTATTTGCATTGGTTAGGATTTTACTTTTTGCAAAAGTAGCTAAAATTTGTTGTTTTTGCAATTATTATATGCATAATCAAATTGAACAATTCTTATAAATTCGCATAATAATGTTTTTAGATTATTAATAACTCAAAAAAAAAGTCGATTTTATAAAAATAACTCAATAAAATAGCCAGATTAATACCAGCGTCTTCTGAATAGGCCTAAAAGCGATTGGGGGTCTACCGTAAACTTAAATCTTATTTTTTGATCGTAGTGCGGTTGCCCAATTTCCCACCCAAGATTGGAATATATGGGGAAATAAATTTCGAAGTAATCGGTAACTAAATTAATTCTAATGCCGGAATCGTAAACAAATTTTGCGTGGTTGAACTTGTTTTTCACAAATCCAACATCGCCATAAACCAAGACATATTTCCAAAGTGTTGTGCTAACATTTGCTGTGCTAATCCACTGGTTTGCAAAAGGTGTTTCCAGTTTCGATTTAAAACCACCTTCGGCCGTAATGTATTGTTGGCTAAAAATTCCGCTGGCTTCAGAGCGTCCTAAGTAATTGTAATCAAATAAATAATCGGTTGGTCTATCGAGTGCGAAACTAAAATAATCAGAAGTTATATCGGTTTTGTTGCTTAAAAAAGCACCCGTAAAAAAACGTAAATTCAACTGCCTATTGCTCTCAAATAGTTTTCTGTATTCGTAATTAAATGAAACTTTACTGAATGTTTTGGCTATTTGTAAATCGGTAGACCATTTGCTGAAATTGATTAAATTATCATTGGAGTTTAAGTAATTAACATTAAATATATTGTAATTGGGTTCGGTAGTGTTTAAAATATTATTGACATCTTCATCCCGATTAATCGCCAAATACCTAAACTTTAAACGTTGCCTTTTATTTGAACGAAAATCGTTGTCATTTCTAAATAAAAAGGTCACGGACGGAATTATTTTCCGAACAAATAAATCGTTGGCATACGATGAATAGCCACCTCGAACGCCATAATTTATGGAATATAAATTGCTGTTTTGCAAATAGTGCGTTACCGATGCCGAAGCGGAACCCGTTAGCGATTTTGATTTTAAAGCATATCGCGGTTGAATTCTGTAATTGAAATTTTTTCTGAGTAATGTGGTATTGTAAGCCTTTACACCAAAGGTAAATCCGTCGTAAATATTGTTAAATTCAGCCAATGGCATAAAAAACACCTGGTTGTAATTGGGGTCTTCAATATCTTTAAAAAGCCTAAACTGAAAGGGTTTGTTGTTGAAGAAAAATCCTTTTAACGATTTCCAATTATCTCTTAAATTGTGCTCGGGAATGACTTGATTATAGTTTAAAACCAACTTATTTGCATCGTTTCGTGGTATGGTAAAAGTTTTGCTTTTGATAACGTTTTCAATCCAAGATTTTGAAATGATGCTGTCGTTATTCAAAGTATACAAAGAAATGGGCATGCTGTTATTTCGCTTATTCTTTACGGTTAACGTTATTGAATCTTCTGTTCTACTAACGTTTTTAATTTTGAAATCAATTTTGGCACGCGTGTTTATATAATCACTGAAAAACCAATCGACATTTTTTGATGTTTGCGTTTTTAAATAAGCTTCAAAAGCTTTTGGCGATGTTTGTTTTAGTTTGGTTTGCTCCAAAAACGATTTGATGGTGGACTCCAAAACATTGGCGTTAATAAAATCGTCTAAATATTTAAGTCCAACACCTGCCTTATATTTGTTTGCAATGCTAGAATTAAATTTAAGCAACGAGTCTTTAGCCATAGTTAATGGCTGGTCTCGGTTGGTTCTAGCCATCGTCATAAACGCAAAAATGTATTTGTCGTTAAACGACATGTTCGCTGCATGAAACGACCTCACACCCCAAAAATCGGCTAAAGACCCAAGAAATTTCATGTATGGATAATGGGCCTCTACATAATTCATTAAATAATAAATCTGTATGCCATCAAATAACCATTGGTCTTTTCGTGGGTTTATCAAAAGTGTATTTTCCAAATAATTATGAATCGCAACTTTTAATAGTTTTAATTCGTACTGAAAATGATTTGGATAAAGCTTAATAAAACTTGGCAGAAAATTTAAGCCATAAATAGGATCTTTATTGTAATCAATTTCGGTTAATAATAGTTTTTCGTGCGGATAATCCCCGAAATTATTTAAAAGAAATTTTATAACTTTTTCTGTTATCAATACCTTGTCTAAAACCTCTAATTCACCATCTTTTATATTTGAAATTAATGACAATCCTTGGGTTTGTACCGTTTCGAAGTTTGATACTTTATTTAAAAACAATCGGTTGTCGATTCTGTTTTCTCCTTGTAATGTAACTATTTGTTTTTTAGTATTTTGAATTATGTTATTTGAATTTAATTCTGAAGTAATAGTGTAGCCTTTAGGATAACTGATTTCTAAATTTAAATCAGCCTTTGGAATAAATAAATCATCTAAATTTTTATTGCTGAAGTACTGCCAAGCACCATTATAAACCGCAGGAGTAATATACCAGTATCTAAGGCTTAAATCGCCAGATTCTGAAATGCCATAATTTGTAAACTTATCGTTGGGGATTTTTACGATATATTCCAAATGAATGGTATAAGATTTATTGGGTTTTAAGGGTGTTTTTAAGTCAACTTTTATAACATCAATTTGATTTTTTAGCTGATTGAAAACCAAAGGTTCTCCATTTTGTTTTATTGAAGTGATAACCGAGTACCCTCGGTCTTCATTTTTTGCTAAATGAAATTGATTATTGTATTCTTCAGCAAAACGAATTGCGAGCGGTGTTTTTTTTGTTGAATAGCTATTGTTCCAATCGTTTAGGTAAATGGATTGAAGCTCATCTTTCGAGGTGTTTTTATATGTAATGGTTTGAGATACGGTGATTTTTCTGTTTTCAATATCAAAATCTGCTTTTAGGTCAATTTTATTTTGACTTAAAATAGAGCTACTTGTAAAGGCAAGTATAAAACAGAAAAACAAGCGTAATTTCAATTTATTCTATAACATTAATAAGGTTAAAAATAATATAAGGCGTCGCAATATAATAAAATTAAAGAGTTTGGGTTGTTGCTAAGCCTTTTGGTTATTCGTTATCTGGTGATTAGAAATTTGGTTTTAAATCTGTTTCCTTGTAAAAAGCATCTAATATCTCGATGATTTCTTCCTCGGTATCTACTAGATGAATTAAGTCTAAATCTTCTGCAGAAATATTTTCAAACTTATCCAATAAGGTTGTTTTAACCCATGTTAAAATGCCTTCCCAAAATTCAGTACTCACTAAAATAATAGGAAATTTTTCAATTTTATGGGTTTGAATGAGTGTGATGGCCTCAAAAAGTTCGTCTAAGGTACCAAAACCACCGGGCATAACCACAAAGCCTTGCGAATATTTTACAAACATGACCTTCCGCACAAAGAAATAATCAAAATCCAAGCTCTTGTCAGGGTCTATATAAGGATTGTCATGTTGCTCAAAAGGCAAATCGATGTTTAACCCAACAGATGTTCCGCCTCCTAAATGTGCGCCCTTATTACCTGCTTCCATAATGCCTGGGCCACCACCAGTAATAACGCCATAACCTGCTTCCACAATACTTTTGGCAATACTTTCTGCCAGTTGGTAATATTTATTGTCTGGTTTTGTTCGGGCAGACCCGAATATGGATATACAGGGACCGATTTTGCTTAATTTTTCATAGCCATTAACAAACTCACCCATGATTTTAAAAATAGCCCATGAATCATTTGTTTTAATCTCGTTCCAGCCTTTATGACGTTTTTCTTTTCTCATATAATACGTATGGTTTGTTTAAAATGTTTTTAATAAGCCAAGGTGCAAGTTCGTAAAATTTAATTGAAAATAGGAGATATAAAACATAAAAAAAGCAAACCTGTCAGTTTGCTTTTCTTTATATAAAATAATCCTTCTATAGTGGCTTTCTACCAGAAATGATGTTGTACAGTATGGCGATAATGGCAATGACCAAAAGGATATGGATTAAGCTTCCGGTACCAATTCCTTGAACAATACCAAAAAAGCCTAAAACCCAAACTATAATACAAATTACGGCTACTAGCCAAAGTAAACTTCTCATAATAATTATTTTAGTGTTAGTTAATAAATATACAAAAAAGAATTTTGAAGCTTAAATATAGGTGAAATTCTGAGTTTTTTTAATATTAAAAAAGCTACTGCAATTCTTTTTTAAGAAACTTTGCCGTATAGCTTTTTTTATGTTTGATAACGTCTTCTGGTGACCCTTCAACAATTATTTGTCCGCCGCCTTTTCCGCCCTCGTAACCAATATCAATAATATGGTCAACGGTTTTAATAACATCTAAATTATGTTCAATAATCAAAACGGTATTGCCCTTGTTTACGAGCTTGTTAAGCACAATCATAAGCACCCGAATATCTTCAAAATGAAGTCCGGTTGTGGGTTCATCCAAAATATAAAAGGTGTTACCGGTATCGCGTTTGCTTAATTCGGTGGCCAATTTTATGCGTTGTGCTTCACCACCAGAGAGTGTTGTGCTTTGTTGCCCCAAAGTGATGTAGCCCAAGCCTACATCTTTTATGGTTTTCAGTTTTCTGCTGATTTTCGGAATATGCTCGAAAAACGCCACCGCTTCATTAATCGTCATGTTTAAAACATCGCTAATCGACTTTCCTTTGTAACGAATTTCTAAGGTCTCGCGATTGAAACGTTTACCTTGACAGGTTTCGCATTCTACATAAACGTCCGGAAGAAAATTCATTTCTATAACACGTAAACCACCGCCTTTACAGGTTTCGCATCGTCCGCCCGCAACATTAAAACTAAAACGACCTGCTTTGTAACCGCGAATCATAGCTTCGGGTATTTTAGCATATAAAGCCCTAATTTCGCTAAATGTGCCTGTATAGGTTACAGGGTTGCTGCGTGGTGTTCGACCAATTGGCGATTGATTTATGTCGATAACTTTATCGATATGTTCCAGACCTTTTATGCTTTTATAAGGCATGGGTATTTTTACACCATTAAAGTAATGTGCATTTAAAATAGGGTAGAGGGTTTCGTTTATTAAGGTAGATTTCCCACTGCCCGAAACGCCCGTAACACCAATCATTTTACCCAAAGGAAATTTAACCGAAACGTTTTTTAAGTTATTTCCGGTGCATCCTTTTAGTTCTAAAAATTTACCGTTTCCTTTTCTTCGTTTTTTGGGAATTTCAATTTCTTTGTTGCCGTTTAAATAATCGGCAGTTAGTGTATCGTGGGTTTTTAATTCGTCGGGGTTTCCAGTGCTGATTATTTCGCCACCGTGTTTCCCAGCTTTGGGACCAATATCGATTACATAATCCGAACGCTCAATCATATCTTTGTCGTGTTCAACCACAATAATGGAGTTTCCAATATCGCGTAACGCGACTAATGAATTGATGAGTTTTTCGTTATCGCGCTGATGCAAGCCAATACTGGGTTCGTCTAAAATATAAAGCACACCAACCAATTGAGAGCCTATTTGGGTTGCTAAGCGAATGCGTTGTGCCTCGCCACCCGATAAAGATTTTGAGCTTCTGTTTAACGATAGATAATCTAAGCCAACATCTAATAAAAATTGAAGTCGCGACTTAATTTCCTTGACCACTTCTTCAGCTATTTTCAATTGTTTTTCTGATAAGTGATGGTGTAAATCGTTAAACCAATCGGCTAATTCTACAATATCCTTATTTGCAAGTTCTGCAATATTTTTATGGTTTATTTTAAAGTAAAGAGATTCTTTTTTTAACCGAGAACCTTCGCAAACCGGACATTTAATTTTATCCATATAATCTTTTGCCCACCGTTTTAACGATTTAGATTCGGCCGTTTTGTATTGGTTTTCGATAAAGTTTGCAACACCTTCAAAATCTATTTTATAGTCGCGAGTAACGCCCAAGGTTTTGCTTTCGACTGAAAATTTTTCGTTGCCACCATACAGAATCATTTGTTTGGCTTCTTCCGGTATATTTTTAAAAGCATCGGTTAACTTAAAGTCGAAACGTTGAGCAATGGTTTCAAACTGCTTAAAAATCCATGAATTTTTTTCTGGCCCATGAGGTGCCAATGCACCATTTTTTATGGACAATGAATCGTCTGGAATAATTTTACCTGCGTTAACTTGATATAACTCCCCAATACCGTTACAATTTGAACAGGCGCCTTTTGGTGAGTTGAACGAAAAATTATTGGGCTCTGGATTTGGATAGGAAATCCCCGATGATGGACACATTAAACTTCGGCTAAAGTAGCGCGCTTCCTGTGTGTCTTGGTCAATAACCAAAAGCACATCATCACCATGATACATGGCCGTATTTATGGTTTCAGTAAGTCGTTTGTCGTTATCTACGGTTTGGTCAATAACCAGCCTATCGATAACAATTTCAATGTCGTGGGTTTTGTAACGATCGAGTTTCATGCCTTTTACAATATCACGAATCTCGCCATCGGCGCGTACTTTTACAAAACCTTGTTTACCAATTTGCTCGAATAATTCGCGATAATGCCCTTTTCGGGAACGCACCACTGGAGCGAGAATATTGATGCGTTTTCCGCTAAAATCATTAATGATGAGTTCTTTAATTTGCTCATCGTTATAACTTACCATTTTGTCGCCCGTGTTATAGCTATAAGCATCACTGGCACGCGCAAAAAGCAAGCGCATAAAATCGTAAATCTCGGTAATGGTGCCAACGGTTGAGCGTGGTGATTTGCTGGTTGTTTTTTGCTCTATGGCAATAACGGGAGAAAGCCCGTCAATTTTATCGACATCCGGTCGTTCCAATCCACCTAAAAACTGTCTGGCGTAAGCCGAAAAAGTTTCAATGTAACGGCGTTGTCCTTCGGCATAAATGGTATCGAAAGCTAATGACGATTTTCCACTACCCGACAAACCCGTAATAACAACAAGTTTTTCACGTGGAATGGATACATCGATGTTTTTAAGATTATGAACGCGTGCGCCCTTTACTTCAATAGATTCTTCGAAATTGGTCATAGAATTGCAAAGTTGCAAAGATACGATTTTAGATGTTAAATTCTTGTGAAGTTTTATTCAGGGTATCAAGTGTTTGAATTAGAAACATACCGAGGTTTTTGACAGCGATAAGAAATATTTTTAATTTTTCATCTGTAAACGAGTGTTTACCAAATCGCCAATTTTTATGCCTTGGCCAATACCCACTTCCACAGCTGCTCTATAATGAATGCCGCCATACATTCTACTCATGGCTGCTTCTTTCGCGGCAACATTAAACGAAGGAAACGGGCGTATTGGCAGGCCATAGGCGGTTTCCGTATCGTCCAAAAAGCTAAAATTATCTCCAAAAATATCTGTTAACACAGTTGATGCAGCCCCCGAAACCACCGAATGTCCGCTCGTGTATTCAGGAAATGGCGGTGTTTGTAAAATAGGTTTCCAATCGTCATCCCAATATTTGTTAATCAATGTTTCTGGGCGTACCAAGTTACTACGGTACTTTTCGTCCCAACAGCTAATAAACGCATCGGCTATGGCGATAGAAGTTTTTGTATAGGCAAAAACGGTACGGTTAAAATCGGCTTCTTCGGTTTTGCATGCAATTTTGGTAATACCTATCCAATGAGCGCCTGGGGTGATTTTTTTTACGGCAAACATTAAATGGCCACGAGTTACCGAAACATAAGGGTTGCAATCCCAGAAGCGGGCTATTAAAACTTCTTCGGATTCATCGCCATTTTCCGTTATTTTATTACTGATGTCGTAAACTTCTTTCAGTTCTTTATAGAAATGTGAATCTTCATCCATTGAAAATGGAGGTGGGGGAACGGGTCTGTATTGTGATGCCGAATCGATAACAAAAGGACGAATTTTGCCCCAATGCGGTTCTAAACCATCCATATAGGCGGGTGGGGTGGGTTGCCAACGTGCTTCGTTATTGGGGTCGAGGTCGAATTTGTTCATGGTTCGGGTTTGACTGTAATTGTCGTTATTTAACCAATCTGTAATAAAGTTGGAGACCTGTAAAGCGTAATTTTTTGATGCTTCAAACTCTGTTTTATTTTTCGTTTCCCAAATGTGATATAAGCTATCGCGAAAGGTTTCGATGCGTTGTTCTGAAAAAATCAAACGTTTACTAACTTCAATGTGAGCCATTAAAGCAGATAAAGGGTAGTTAATTGCAATGGAATTAGCGGGTTTGGGAATGTCTTTTAAATGTGAAATCTGACCTTTGAGCGATTGATATGTGCTATCCTTTTGAGCCATAATTTCGTAAGCGGCAATATTGGGGTAAGCAAAAATTCGACTAGCCACAGGTGGTGAAAATATATCGTGTACCATAACCTCAATAACCTTATCTACCGAAGCATGAAAATGGTTGGGCGATATAACGATGGGTTCTGGGGGCTCTTTGCACGACGTAAAGCCAATCGCAAAAGTAAGCAGTATTAATGATGCTTTATTTAATTTCATACTTAAAAAAACTATTTTAAAAGTTGATAAACCTGAGCCTTGTTGTTGTTGATGGTAACTAACAAATATGGTTTTTTATCAACGTGAACAATATTTAAACCTTTGATGGCTTTATCGCTAAAATCGAGTTCTATTTTATTTCCTAAGACAACGTCGTTTTCATTTTTGATGAGTGCTCCCGGAAAGGCATCGAATTTACCATGAAACGGCGTAACTCCAAAATAATTTCCAGCTGCCAAAACTTCATCTTGTCCATCGAAATCAAAATCGAAACTTAAAAAAGAGGTTATGGGCGAAACTTGCAATTCATTTTTAAAAGGCACAAATGTAAAGCGATTGTTTTCGTTTTTTAAGTAACCCGACTTAAGCTCGTCAACTTCTAAAATCGTGGCTTTATCAAGATTGTTTTCACCTAAAATAACCTCAATAGGTTGACCTGCAAAATCTTTGTAAGCGGTAAAAATTTTATTCAATTTAACCAGTTGCCCCGAAAGTTCATCCAATCCTAACAGCGGATAATAGGCACCATTCCTGTAGGTACAAACAATAGTTTCCGTGCGCCCGTTTCCATCAAAATCGGCATGATACATGCGCATTGGATGTTGGGGTGACGCCTTAAATTTTGAGTTGCTGCCCCAATTTCCCAAAAGGAAATCTGTGTCGCCATCGTTATCAATATCAAACGGTTCAATTTGTCGCCATAGCCCTTTTAGGCTGGAGTCAATAAGGTGTTCTTCGGTAAAAATACCATTGTTGTTTTTGAAGAATTTGGGAGCCATCCATTCGCCCACTACAATTAAATCTGCTTGACCATCATTATTATAATCATCCCAAACGGCATCGGTAATCATTCCAGCTTTTTGTAATGCTTCATTTTCGACTATTGAAAAATTGCCGTTTTCATATTTTAAAATATATGAATTGGGAATGCTTCCAAAATCGTTCGACACGGCATTGCTTCCGATAAAAACATCCAAATCACCATCATTATCAATATCGTTTGCAATAATTACCGAGGCATTTTCGTAGAACTCCGGAAAGGTTTCTATTGTAAAACCTTCATCATTTTGGAGAAAGTAACTGTCGAGTAACGGTTTTGTTTTATTTGAATAATCGCCACCGCCAGAACCAATAATAATGTCGTTTTTACCATCCTTATTAAAATCGGCAATAACAGCCGCGACTTCTTCTTTTATGGAGTCGTTAGCGATACTGTTTATTCTTTTTTCGATAAACGATGTATCGGTTTGAAAATAGATTTTCGATGCTTTTTGTTTTGAGCCACCAAAATAAACATCCTCTTTTCCATCGTTATTTAAATCGCCAACAGCAACGGCAGGCCCTCTATCCGAAACACGATATGGGATAAGTTTTTGGCGGTTAAAGTCGAGATACTTGTCTTCAACATGTGTAAAATCAATCCCTAAATTATCATCCAATTTTTTAAACAGTTTGGTCTGATTGTTTAAAAGCGACTTGTAGTCAAAGGGTGTTGCACCGTTTGGTTTAATGGTTAAGGTTTGATTTAGCGCCACATTTTTAATAGTTTGGCTCGTTTTATTGGGCCATATTATTTTTAAGGAATCTATGTTTTTGATGCTGTCAAAACCAAAATGAACCATAGGTTCTGATGAGGCTTGAAAACCCCTTGCGGTGTAGAGTTCTTTATACTGAAGTTTGCCCTGGTGGTATGCAAAAACCTTGGAGCCAATACCAAAAGCATTGGGGTTGGTGTAATTGAATTTTATTTTGAGGTAACTGGTTTTGTTTGTTGGCAGATTGTTGGTTTGATTCACGTAAAGCGAAACGTTTTCATTGAGATTGCTAACTACAATATCCAAATCGCCGTCGTTATCCAAATCTGCCAAGGCGGTTGCCCCGGAGACCAGTTTTTCATCGGGAATCCATTGTTCTGAAACATCTTTGAAAACTAAATTTTCACTGCCTTTAAACATATAATTGCTAACTTTTCCAGAAGGCATGGCGTCCAAGGCTTCTTGATTCATTAATTTGGAATTGTGTCTGTTGTTTTGGATTTTATCGTTTGAAAAGAAGTTGGTAAAATCCAAATCGTTAGGGCGTTTTAAAATGCCGTTGGTTACAAAAATATCCTGCATTCCATCTTGGTTAAAATCTGCAAAAAGACAGCTCCAACTCCAATCGGTTGCAGCAACACCGCTTAACAAACCAGTTTCCAAATAATTTGAATTATGCTGATTTACATGCAGCATATTTCTGGTAAATTGATAATGATAGCCAAACATAAGTTTTCTTACGTTTTGCGTTTGCACGTTATCATCACCTTGCGATGATTTTAAAACCACTTCGTCTTCGGGCAACATATCCAACGACATGAGGTCTGGCCAGCCATCATGATTTATATCTGCCGCATCATTTCCCATGGAAAACCTACTGGCATGCCCAAAATAGTCTCTTAATTTCTCGGAAAATGTGCCATCACCATTATTCAAGTAATAATAATCATCTTCATAAAAATCATTACCAACATAAATATCCGGATAGGCATCCTGATTAAAATCGGCAATACTAACCCCCAATCCGTAACCACTAATACTTCCAATAATACCGGCAGTTTCACTTACATCGGTAAATATTCCGCCATCATTTCGCAATAGTTTATCGCCTGTTTTATCGTTTCTTTTTTGGCGAATGCTAACCCCTTTGTACGAATCGTCAGTATGCACCGCATGGTTTAATAGGTATAGGTCTAAATCGCCATCTAAATCATAATCCAAAAATGCTGCAGATGTACTGTATGATTGAAAATCGAGTTTGTAATCTGCTGCTTTCTCGGTAAAAGTTTGGTCGCCGTTGTTAATGTAAAGCTCGTTATGGCCATTAAAACCGTTTAATCCCACAACCGCACAAACGTATATATCTAAAAGTCCGTCGCCATTAACATCGCCCATAATAGCACCAGTATTCCAAGAGCTGTTTCCACCAACATTGGCTTTATCTGTAATGTCTTCAAATTTTAAATTGCCTTTGTTAAGGTATAGTTTGTTTTTTACCTGGTTGCCAGATAAGAAAATATCGGGTAAACCATCATTGTTTATGTCGCCTAGGGCAACACCGCCACCGTTGTAAAAATAGATGTAATCAAGAATATTTAAATCGTTGGTTTCGGTAATAGTGTTTTTAAAATTAAGCCCCGTGTTTTGCGATGTGGCACTAATGAATAAAGGGTCATTTTTTTGATTACACGATACCGTTAACAACCCAAATAGTACTATTATTAGCTTGAAATTATTCATTTAGAGATAACATTTTTTAAATCTTTGATTTGTTGTTTATAGATACTGAATTGAGTGAAATTCCGAATAGCAAAAACATCGCAGCAATATACGTTTTTTGATTATAAATTTTAAGATGTATGGGATGGGTTATTAAAAAACCGATGTTTATAAGTTGATGGATTTGTTGGATTGATTTTATGTGAAAGGGCGGTTAGATAGTTCCTTTTACAGCGCCCATTTCAATACCAATAACCAATAATTTATGAAATGTTGGTAATTGGGCGCCACTTTCGGTGGTAACCCAATCGTTCCAAGTGGCCTCTAAACCATCTATGGGAAGTAGCGAAGTCCACATTTTAAAGCTTCTTGGTTTACCGGTCTCATCGAACATCCATAAATAAGAATCTCCCGGAGTTGTGCCGCCAGTAGTGTAGGTTACCAAAAGGGCTTCCTCGTTATTATCCAATTTTACCAATCGGCGTTCAACGCCTTCATCAAAAACCTTGTACGGGGCAACAAGCCAAAACGAATCGTTGTTAAAAATTTTTATGGCTTTTTCTATCAACTCTTCGGCCATCTCACCTTTCATTTTAAAGCTATGTACGTATACCTTACTTAAAGCGTAGTCCTCAAGATTGAGATTAACACGATATTCTTTCCAAAATACATCGCATTTATTTTCACTTTTTTTCCATTCAAAATGGTGCCGTTTATTAAAAGTCCACTCTATGTAGTTGGTGTTTTTATAGGCTTCATAGTTCAAGCTTTCTAGCATTTTATAAGCCAAGGCATCGGCTTTTTCGCCTTGAATACCCGTTGGAAGATCTTCATTGTACTTAAAGAAAATGAAACCAAAAAACAAAATGCTAGGTAGTGTGAGGAAAATAATAACTCCTGTAACTATTTTAAATATTTTTTTTGATTTTGATTTGGGCTTCACCACAACAAACCTTTGGTATCTAACTTTATAAGAAAGATAATGAGCCCACTAAACTATTAAATATAAAGGACTATGTGAAGGGAAAATGTTAAAAACCGACAGCCGTATCATCTCCTCGACGATCTGCACCGCCCTCTAACGTTTTGTCCTCTAAAACCATGATTCCGTCGACTTTACCAATTACGGGCGCATCTTTTTCGTTAATGATATAGCCTAATTTTTTAAGCTGATTTATTAAATCTGCATCAAAAGCACGGGGTTCCATTCTAATCTCGTCCGGCAACCATTGGTGATGAAATCGAGGTGCGTTTACCGCTTCTTGCATGGTCATATCAAATTCGTGTACATTTAAAATGGTTTGCAATACCGAAGTGATAATGGTTGATCCACCGGGTGTACCCAAGGTTATAAATAATGCACCATTTTTTTCAACAATAGTTGGTGTCATAGAACTTAGCATGCGTTTTTGTGGGGCAATACTATTGGCTTCGCCACCCGTAACACCAAACATGTTGGGAACTCCGGGTTTGCTGCTAAAATCATCCATTTCGTTATTTAAGAAAAACCCAAGTTCTGAGCAATATAATTTCGAGCCAAACCCTGCATTTATTGTTGTTGTGGCAGCAATGGCGTTGCCAAATTGGTCGATAATAGAGTAGTGGGTAGTTTCGTTGCTTTCTATAATTTGAATAGTACCATGCGACACATCACTGGATTTTGTGGCTTTTTCAAATGAAAAATCATCCATTCTCTCATTTAAATACGAAGCATCAATTAAGGTAATGCTCGGTATGTTTACAAAGTCGGGATCGCCCAAATAAAAACTTCTATCGGCGTAGGCACGTCGTTCAGCTTCGGTAATCACCTGAATGGATTTTAATGAATTGTGCCCATATTCATGCAGTGGAAAAGGCTCAACCATTTTCATGATTTGTGCCAAACATATTCCGCCGCTTGATGGTGGCGACATCGATATCACCTTTAAATCGTCATAATTAAAGGTTATTGGTGTGCGCCATTTGGCTTCGTATTTTGCCAAATCTTCTTCGGTAATTATGCCGCCATTTTCTTGTATAAAGGCCGCCAGTTTTTTAGCGGTTTTACCTTTGTAAAATTCATCTCTGCCGTTTTGCAAAATACGTTCTAAAGTATTGGCTAATGCATTGTATTTTATGGTGTCGTTCTCTTTCCAAGCTTGTTCTAAAAGAATGGAGTCTTTATTGGCCTTTCTGAAATACGGTTGAAAATGCTTAATTCTACGTTCCTGTTTTTTGGTAACCACAACACCTTTTCTGGCCAAGTCTATTACGGGTTTTATGATAGTTTCAATGGGCAAAGACCCTAGTTTTTCATGCACAGCAAATACACCGGCAACCGTACCCGGAACACCAACGGCCATAGCGCCCAAAGTGCTCTTTTCTGGAATAACGTTGCCATCGGCATCCAAATACATATCTTTTGTTGCAGCTAATGGTGCTTTTTCGCGGTAATCAATGCCTCCAATTTCGCCATTGTTTTTTCTGTACACCATAAAACCGCCACCGCCAATATTTCCGGCATAGGGAAACGAAACCGCCAAAGCTAATTCGGTGGCCACCATCGCATCAAAAGCATTGCCGCCTTTTTTAAGAATATCGCTACCTATTTTAGAGGCTTCAACACGTGCGGAAACCACCATAGCTTTTTGAGTAATTAAACCTCTTTTTTGAGTTTTATCGACTAATGATGATTCAGGTTTTTTACAAGAAATAATTAGAAATACAATCAGAAAAAGTGAGGTAAAATGCTTCATAAAATAGTGTTTAATTCTTTTAATTTTTGTTTGGAAGAGGTTATCAATTCATCAAAAAAAGAAGTGAATTCATCTTCAAAATCCGTGTAAAATGCCTCTAATTCGATAACGGCTTCGTTCATACCAGAGCGGTTTTTTGTGCGCCTGTTCATGCCCTCCAAAACCCTTTGAATACCTTCAATGGACGCATAGTTAAGCAACCAATTGTCGGTGATCATATAAGGCATCATTTTTTGAATACGAATGGGCAAGATAGGGTAATGTTCTTCCAACGAATCGTAAAACGTGTTCACATAGTCTTCTAAAGGAATATCGGAATAATTATCCCAATTTTTGGCGAGAAAATGATCGTATAAAATATCGACAATTATACCCGAATAATGTCCGTATTTTTTGTGCAATCGCTTAGTGCTTTTTCTAACGGTTTTGTGGGCATCGGTAAAGGTGTCAATGTGCCGATGCAATAAAATGCCAATTTGAATGTCTTTGGCATACTTTTTATATTTTTTTCCTTTTATCCCATCGGCCATAAAATTACCAATGGTTACAAGGTCGTTTTCACCCGAAAGATAAATATGCGCTAAGTAATTCATTTGCGAAATTTACGAATTACGATTTAACATTTACCATTTTCTAATTGTATATTTGTATTTAATTTTAATAAAAAAAACGGGTAATGACATTAATAAAATCAATTTCAGGAATTCGAGGAACCATTGGCGGACAAGTAGGCGATAATTTAACACCAATCGATGCGGTTAAATTTGCATCGGCTTACGGTGTTTGGTTAAAGCAGCGACGCAACAAAGAAAACTACCGTGTAGTGGTTGGCAGAGATGCGCGAATTTCTGGTGAAATGATTCAGAATTTAGTGATGAATACCTTGGTTGGAATGGGCATCCATGTGATTGATTTAGGCTTGTCTACAACTCCAACTGTTGAAATAGCCGTACCTATGGAACATGCCGATGGCGGTATTATTTTAACAGCAAGCCACAACCCAAAACAATGGAATGCTTTAAAGCTCTTAAATGAAAAAGGTGAATTTTTGGATGCGGTTGAAGGGGCGAAAATTTTAGAAATTGCTGAAAGCGATACCATGGAGTTCTCTGATGTGGACAGCTTAGGAAAAATAACAAAAAACGATGCTTATATTGATTTGCATATTGATGAGGTTTTAAAGTTGCCTTTGGTAAACGCTAAAGCCATTGAAGCTGCCAATTTTAAAGTGGTTGTTGATGGAGTAAATTCTACGGGAGGCATTGCCATTCCTTTGCTTTTAGAGCGCTTGGGCGTGCATGCCATTAAATTGTTTTGCGATCCAACAGGGCATTTTCCACACAACCCAGAACCATTAAAGGAACATTTGGGAGATTTATCTAAAAAAGTAGTTGAGGAAAATGCGGATTTCGGAATTGTGGTCGATCCCGATGTAGACCGATTGGCCTTTATGGATGAAAATGGAGATATTTTTGGAGAAGAGTATACGCTTGTGGCTTGCGCCGATTATGTGTTGAGTAAAACTCCAGGAAATACAGTAAGTAATATGAGTTCTACTCGAGCTTTGCGCGATGTTACCGAAAAATATGGAGGAACCTACGAAGCGAGTGCCGTTGGTGAAGTGAATGTTGTTAAGTTGATGAAAAAAAACAATGTAGTTATTGGTGGCGAAGGCAATGGCGGTATTATTTATCCCGACTCGCATTACGGGCGCGATGCTTTGGTTGGTGTGGCTTTATTTTTAAGCTTGTTGGCAGAAAGAAAAATAAGTGTGAGCGCATTGCGTAAAACTTATCCGAATTATTTTATGAGTAAAAAGAAGATACAGTTAACACCGGGATTGGATGTTGACGGTATTTTAAAAACCATAGAAAGCCGTTACCAAAACGAGCAATTAACTACCATTGATGGCGTAAAGATTGATTTTGCCGATAGTTGGGCGCACCTGCGTAAAAGCAACACCGAACCCATTATTAGAATTTATACCGAAGCAAAATCGCAAGAAGAAGCCGATGGATTAGCCGATAAGTTTATCGAAGAAATAGGGGCTATAGCTAAGATTTAGTACCAAAACCCGCTGTTCATTTTGAAAAAATTCTGTCAATTCGAGTGAATTTTACGATTGGAATGAGTAAAATTTGTATCGAGAATAAGAATTTTAACTTGAAATTGATTCTTGATGGTTCTACAGAGCTTGCCGAAGTACAATGTTTCGTGCCTCAAATTACTCGAATTGACATATTGATATTTTTTTCATTCAAAATGCACAACAGGTTAACCAAAGCAATTTAGCATTCAATGCGAATCACCCTTTTTGGTGTGATTCGCAATCTGTTTAAAAATTATTTTCAGTTTATAAGAATATCACATTTCTACGGCGCTCAGTGCAGGCTTAAAAGCTCCTTGTAATGATGTTAAATAACCTCTTTATCCCGATGCTTCCAGCGTTTATGCGTCCAAAAATAATATTCGGGTGCTTCGTAAATTTGTTTTTCAACTTCACGTAAAAACATATCGGTAAGTTCGTAGTCTTTATAGTCTTTTGGTTGTTCGGCAAGCGTCATGATTTCAGCTTCATAAAACCCACGTTTTACCTTGGTCACTTTCAAATATGCGATGGTTAAATCCAGTTTTTTTGCCAAGCGTTCGGCACCCGTAAAACAGGGTACCTCAATACCCATAAATTCGCCCCAATACACCTCTTTACTTAGTCTGGGCGACTGGTCGCTTAAAAATGCTATGATGCTTTTTATGCCCTTTGCTTCGTTGTCGTTAATCACACCAATAGTTTCTTTTGTGCTAATCAATGTGGTGTTGAATTTAGACCGAATATTACGCACCAGCTTATCAAAATGTTTATTTGCAAGTTTTTTATAAACACCAAAACCTTTATAACTTACATGGTTTTGAAGCTCTAAAGACCACTCCCAACTTGCATAATGCCCGTACATTAAAAGGATGCTTTTATTTAAAGATTCCAAACGTTTAAATTCCTCCGGATTTTTAAGTTTAAAACGTTTTCTTAGTGCGGTTTCAGAAATGCTCATCGTTTTTGCCATTTCTAAAAACATGTCGCATAAATGCTTGTAGAATGCTTTTCTAATTCGTTTTAATTCAGTTTCGGGTTTATCCGGAAAAACAAGTCTTAAATTATTGGAAACCACTTTTTTGCGATAACCGATTACGTGGTATAATAAAATATAAACACCATCGGAAAGTATATAAAGCAACCTAAAAGGCAAGATGGAAATTAACCACAAAAACGGATAAACAAGAATATAAATTAGAAATTGCATTAATTAATTTTAGATTTGTAGCGGCAAAGATATATTAATTCATTTTAAAGATTTATGGGCAAAATAGATTTAATTACAATTATACTTATAGCAGCTAATGTTATTATATCGTATAAAGGTTTTAGTGATTATAGCTTTTTTGAAAAATATAAGTTTAATGTTGGCGCGGTAAAACGAGGCGAGCAAATTAGACTGTTTAGTTCGGGTTTTTTACATGCCGATAATGCCCATTTGTTTTTTAATATGTTCACTCTGTTTTTTTTCGCAGATGTGGTAATCAAAGCCATGGGTACATTTAGCTTTGTAATTGTTTATGTGGGGAGTTTGCTCTTGGGGAGTTTATTATCGCTTTATTTTCATAAAAACGAATATCATTATAGTGCCGTTGGTGCTAGTGGTGCGGTTTCTGGTATAATTTATTCTGCTATTTTATTGCAACCCGGAATGAGCTTGTACATGTTTTTTATTCCCATTCCCATTCCAGCCTATCTTTTTGGTATCGGATATTTACTTTATTCCATTTACGGCATGAAAAATAGAATAGGTAATATTGGTCACGATGCTCATTTTGGCGGCGCCGTTGGTGGTTATGTTATTACTTTAATTCTAGCGCCATGGCTGTTTAAAACCAATTTATTAATGATTGGTTTATTGGCTTTACCCATTGTTTTGCTGTATGTTTTAAAACGAATGGGTAAGATGTAATTATTTATTTTCCAACTTTAAACTTTCGAATTTGATAATTGGCACAGCTATTGAATTTATATAGCAGACATCATTATTAAAAATCATTTAATTATCTGATATTCAGAGTTTTACTTTTATTTGTAAACCCCAAAAAATAAAGCGCAGTTTGTTTTAATGACAAATTGACTTAAATATATATATGAAGAAATCCAATTTTATAACATTAGACAGTTTGTCATTACAGGAATTTGATGAAAATTCAGAGTTAATTCCGTTAATGACACCCGAAGATGAAGAAGAAATAAATAATGAAGAATTGCCAGAAACACTACCTATTCTTTCGTTAAGAAATACCGTGTTGTTTCCTGGGGTTGTTATCCCCATTACCGCTGGTCGAGACACCTCTATAAAACTTATTAACGATGCCAACAAAGGCAGCAAAGTTATTGGTGTGGTGGCTCAAAAAGACGAATCGGTAGAAAATCCAACCGCAAAGGATATTTACGAAACAGGTACCGTTGCAAGAATTCTTCGTGTTTTAAAAATGCCCGACGGAAACGTAACGGTTATAATCCAAGGTAAAAAGCGCTTTAAGGTGGCCGAGGTTATTACCGAAAAACCATATATGAATGCAACCATTCGAGATATGGCCGAGGCAAAACCTGCCGTGAATAACAAGGAGTTTTCGGCAATTATTGATTCCATTAAAGATTTGGCGCTGGAGATAATCAAGGAAAACCCGAACATTCCGAGTGAGGCATCTTTTGCCATAAAAAATATTGAGAGCAATTCGTTTTTGGTGAATTTCGTATCGTCCAACATGAATCTTTCGGTAAAGGAAAAGCAGGCCCTTTTAGAAATGAACAATCTAAAAGAACGCGCACTGGCAACGCTCAAGTTTATGAATGTTGAGTTTCAAAAACTGGAACTAAAAAACGATATCCAATCTAAGGTTCAAATGGATATGAGCCAACAACAGCGTGAGTATTTCTTGCATCAACAAATGAAAACCATTCAAGAAGAATTGGGAGGCGTAAGTCATGATGAAGAAGTAGAGGAGATGAAAGCCCGTGCCAAAGACAAGCAATGGGACGAAAAAGTGGCAAAGCATTTCAACAAAGAAATTGCCAAAATGCAACGCATGAATCCGCAAGTGGCAGAATATTCCATACAACGTAATTATTTAGAATTGTTTCTGGATTTGCCGTGGAACGAATTCAGTAAAGATAAATTTGATTTAAAGCGTGCTAAAAAAATTCTTGACCGCGATCATTTCGGATTGGAAGATGTTAAGCGACGCATCATAGAGTATTTGGCCGTTTTAAAATTGCGTAACGATATGAAATCGCCTATTCTCTGTTTATACGGTCCTCCGGGGGTTGGTAAAACATCGCTAGGGAAATCGATTGCCGAGGCTTTAGGGCGTGAATACGTGCGTATTTCTTTAGGTGGATTGCGCGACGAAGCAGAAATTCGCGGACACCGTAAAACATACATTGGTGCTATGCCAGGGCGTATCATTCAAAGTTTAAAAAAGGCTGGAACATCAAACCCGGTTTTTGTTTTAGATGAAATTGATAAATTATCAAATTCGCATCAAGGCGACCCCTCGTCTGCTATGTTGGAGGTTTTGGATCCAGAGCAAAACAGTGAGTTTTACGATAACTTTTTAGAAATGGGTTACGACCTTTCTAAAGTCATGTTTATTGCAACGTCAAATAGTTTGTCTACCATTCAGCCAGCATTACGCGACAGAATGGAGATCATCAATGTTACAGGCTATACGATTGAGGAAAAAGTGGAAATCGCTAAACGTCATTTATTGCCAAAGCAATTGAAAGAACACGGTTTAACGGATAAGGATATTAAAATTGCGAAACCACAATTAGAAAAAATAGTTGAAGGTTACACCCGCGAATCTGGTGTTCGTGGATTGGAAAAACAAATAGCTAAAATGGTGCGGTATGCTGCTAAAAATATCGCCATGGAAGAAGATTACAACATCAAAATTTCAAATGAAGATATTATTGAAGTTTTGGGCGGTCCAAAATTAGAACGCGATAAGTACGAAAACAATAATGTGGCTGGCGTGGTTACAGGCTTAGCGTGGACGAGCGTTGGAGGCGATATTCTGTTTATTGAATCTATTTTATCCAAAGGAAAAGGCAATTTAAGCATTACCGGAAACTTGGGGAAAGTGATGAAAGAATCAGCAACCATTGCTATGGAATATATAAAATCCAATGCGGTTGAATTTGGTATTGATGCCTCGGTTTTCGATAAATATAACGTGCATATCCACGTACCAGAAGGCGCTACGCCAAAAGATGGGCCTAGTGCCGGAATTACCATGTTAACCTCGTTGGTGTCATTGTTTACTCAACGAAAAGTGAAGAAAAGTTTAGCCATGACTGGCGAAATTACACTGCGTGGAAAAGTACTGCCTGTTGGTGGTATTAAAGAAAAAATACTCGCCGCTAAACGCGCTCGTATTAAAGAAATTTTACTTTGTGAAGAGAACCGTCGCGATATTGAAGAAATTAAACCAGAGTATTTAAAAGGTTTAACGTTTCACTACGTGACCGATATGAGCGATGTAATTAAACTGGCGATTACAAATCAAAAAGTAAAGAATCCTAAGAAGTTATAAGTAACTTTAAAACTCAAAAACCTCGATTTTATCAATCGGGGTTTTTTTATGTTTCCCCATTTCAAGGGAATGACAATTGCAACTGCAACCTTAAGGAATGTTTTTCATTTAAAATAAAAAATACATACTATCGTTTTAAGATAGATTTGTTTACTTTGTGGCGGTAAACTACCTCGGTGCAAAAGCACGGGGCTTTAGAGGTTTTAATTTTGATTTCGAGCTAAATCTCGAAACATTTAAACCTCGATTATCGAGTAAATATGCTAAAGAAAATTATCACTATTTTTTGCTTGTTTGTAGGCAGCTTAACTTTTGCTCAAGTTGGAGGTGAAGCGACTTACCAATTTCTTAATTTGGTGTCCTCGCCACGTCAAGCCGCTTTAGGTGGTAAAGTATTGACTAATGTAGATTACGACGTTACCCAAGCCCTTTATAATCCAGCCACTATTAATGTTGCGATGGACAATCAATTAGCCGTTAATTACACCAGTTATTTGGGCGGAATTGGTTACGGAACTGCCGCTTACGCATATACCGTTGATAGGCACACACAAACCTTTCACGCCGGGGTTACCTATATAAATTATGGTTCTTTTGAAGGTTATGATGAAGACGGAAACGAAACCGGAACCTTTACAGGAAACGAAGCCGCTTTATCTATGGGTTATGCGATGCAAATTGGCTATTCCGATTTTTATTTTGGCGGCAACTTAAAATTGATAAGCTCAAAATTAGAACAGTACAGTTCCTTTGGTGCAGCTGTGGATTTGGGATTATTGTACAATAATGAAGATTTGGATTTTCATGCTGCCGTTGCCGTTAGAAACTTAGGAACCCAAATAACAACGTATGCAGGTTTAAACGAACCCTTACCTTTTGAAGTCGATTTTGGCATGTCGCAAACCTTAGAGCATGTACCCATTCGTTGGCACGTTACGTTTGAAAATCTTCAAAACTGGCCAATAGCAAGACCAAATCCGGCACGAACTACAAGCGATTTAAGCGGTAATCAATCCGACGAAAAAATTGGATTTTTAGGACAAGTAATCAGGCATACTATTTTAGGAGCGGAATTGTTTCCTGAAGGTGGATTTAATATCAGATTAGGTTATAATTTTAGAAGAGGTGAGGAGCTGCGCATTATAGACCAGCGCAATTTTTCAGGTTTGTCGGCTGGTATTTCAATTAAAATGAATAAAATGCGCTTTAGCTATACCCACGCTAAATATACAAGTGCAGCGAATTCCAACTTCTTTGGTTTGCAAATAGATTTACAGTAAAAAAGTACTTAAAGTGCACTATAGTAATAAGTACTTAAAGTTGATTTAAGCGGATTTGTTTTCAGCTTTAACACACTTTAAGTATTTTTGCTGCATCAAAAAAGAATATTATTTTCTAGTGACTTTAGGCATGTTAAGTACTTTAGGCACTTTTAAGTTTAGTATATGTCAAAAATCACCATAGCCATTGATGGCTTTTCTTCTACCGGAAAAAGTACCGTTGCGAAACAAATTGCGAAACATTTAGGTTATGTGTATGTCGATACGGGTGCCATGTACAGAGCCGTTACCTTTTATGCGATGCAAAATGGTTTAATTTGTGAGGCCGATTTTAACTCAAAAGCGCTTATAAATCAATTACCAAAAATTGATATCAATTTTAAATTCAATAAAGATTTAGGCTTTGCCGAAGTGTATTTAAATGCTATAAACATTGAAAAACAAATACGCACTCTAGAGGTTTCAAGTTTTGTAAGTAAGGTAGCTGCAATATCTGAAGTTAGGCAAAAATTAGTAGAGCAGCAGCAGAAAATGGGGAAAGATAAAGGGGTGGTTATGGATGGCCGCGATATTGGAACGGTTGTTTTTCCTGATGCGGAGCTTAAAATATTTATGAACGCTTCGGCTGAAACCAGAGCTAAAAGACGTTATAAAGAACTTTTGGAACGCGGTGATAAGGTTCTTTATGAAGATGTTTTAAAAAATGTGCAAGAACGTGATTACATCGATACCAATCGAGAAGATTCACCTCTGGTAAAAGCAGATGATGCTATAGAAATTGATAATTCAAATATGTCGCTACAAGAACAGTTTGATATGGTGATGGGTTTGGTTACAAATACTTTAGAAAAAACAAAATAAAAAAAGCATTCAGCTATATGTAGCTGAATGCTTTTTATTTGCGTAAAACAAGTTAGTGCTTTACAAACTTTTTGCTGGTTACAGCTGCTTTACTTTTTATGGTAATTAAATAAAAACCACTTGGTAAATTAGCTACATCAATTTCATTATTAACTTCATTTACTTGTTTTACTAACTGTCCGTTAATAGTGTAAATAAATACGTTGTCAACTTGCTCAGTAGACTTAACAAATAATCTATCACTTACAGGATTTGGATATAGTTTTACTGAATTTGTATTTACAATTACATCATTAACGCCTAAAGTTGGATTGTACTCATATGGCCCTAAATCTATGGTATTATTGAATATTCTAGCATTGAACGATAAATCTTCTGACGGATAATCCATTATATAAGCTGTATTGTTGCCTACATTAATGGTATTTGAAAGCGCTGTTGGTTTGTAAGCATCTGTTTCATCTAATTGAGGATCGCCACTAATTAAAGCTGCAGTTGCGTAATTACCCGAAGTAGCATTAGGACTCAAGGATTGTGCTATACTGTAGGCCACGTAAAGATCTGTAAAATCACCTTCTGCTGTTTTAGAATTATCTACTGCAATCACTGGGTTTCCGCTAGGATTTGTGTTTCCATAAATAATAGAATTTACAATAGACAAACTACTGGTTGTAGATTGCCCACTAATATTAAAAAAGTGAGGCTGAGCTAAACCACTAAGTACATTTCCTCCAAAATGACAGTTAATAATATTTACATCATTTGTAGTTGCTGATCCTACTGTTCTAAACCAAATAGAACCAAAATCTGAATTTGTCTTATTGTCGTAGATATTAACATTTACAAAAGTAGAGGATAAATCATCATTTTGTGTTTGTAATAACATTAATCCATTATTGACATCATTATGATGAATAGATGTATTGTATACGGTAAAATCATCTACAAAATTTCTCCAATCGAATAATAAACCTGAGCTATTATTTTCTTTGATTTCAGAATTCATTAAAGTAAAGTTTGAAAGCTGAGAAGTAGTTGTACTAATTATTGCATTTCCTGAAGAATTAGCTCCTTTAAAAACAAATCCATCTACAGTAACACCGTCTGTTGTTAAGTCCAATAATTTATTAGCATTATCTGCTGTATTTCCAGTTAAAAAACCATCAACAAAAGTATCATCTCCATTTATATCGCCATCAATAATAGTTGCATTACCAGTAAAAATTAAAGACAAATCTCTATCAGCCTCATGAGCTTCTGTACCATCAAAACCACCATATATTTTTAATGCATCATCTGCTATTACATATGGTCCTGCGTTGGCTAAGTAAGTTCCTGATTTTACATAAAGGCTTGATCCAGAAGACACACTTGGCGAGCTTAACGCTGTATATAAAGATGTAAATGCATCTGCCCAGGACGATCCATCATTAGCACCTGTTGCATTTTGGTCTACAAAGTAAATACCTGGCACTTGTGGTAATGATAAACTTGCAATATTTCCAGGACCATAAAGCATACCTGCATTAGAATGTTGTATGGCACCTAAACCAATAACACTAACACCTGAGTAATATCTAGCATTATTAAAACAATCTGTAACACCTACTTCACTATTATTATAAGCTGCATTAGAAGCTGTACCATTTTGTCTGTAAGCAGATTTAGGTGTAAAATCTCCTGTGTAAATATCTGTAAATGGGCTTTCTGTTAATATAATTGAGTTTGGCAAATCGTAAGTAGGCGTCGTAAAGTCCCTTGCATTAGTATTAGCAACATCAATAAATGCCATAGTATAGTTATTTGATAAAGCATACTCACCTGTACCTTGGTTGCTATAATATATATTGTTATACCACTTACCAACAATTCCACCGCTATTTGAAACTCTTTGAAAATAAATACAACTTCCGCCATCAGCACCATAAGAAGCTCCTTCTTGGTTAAAGGCTAAGGTATTACTTGCAAAATTTACATTTATGTTATTAGCACCATTACTAATAAATCGTGCAACACTTCCTGCTGAATTTACATCGGTTACTGTATTAGCAACAAACAAATTATTAACTAAAGTTGTTTTAAGATAACCCGCCAAACCTCTAAACTCAAATGCATAACCAACTGAAGACACATTTTCATCTACAATACTATTAATCATTATAAAAGTTTCAAAAGGTGAAGTTGCTGGGGTTCCTGACTCATTTGACCATACATCAAATGCTGGTCTTGTTGATGCATAATTACGAGAAAAACGACAGTTTCTTAACTTTATTTGTTTTTGTGTAAAGTTTGAACCTACAGCTGGGTGACTATATAAAGCGCTTCCTCCATATGCATTTACAAAGTTAATGCGATCAATTACAATATTTTCTTGCACATGAACCAATGTTGTACCACCAATAGTACTTGGTTCTATTTGAAGAATACGGCTGGCATTATCTGTTTTATTTGTGGAAGTTGCACTTGGCACTTCTACCAAATCATCTCCATTAATATCGCCAGATAAATACACTGGATGCAACCATGGGTCAACGTTTCGATCTGCTTTTGTTGCTTCAGTTCCAACAAAACCACCATAGATATTTACACCATATTGATTTAAAAATGGTGTTGATGCGTTTAAAGGTGTGTAGGTTCCTTCAGCAATCCAAATTTCTGCACCAGCAGTTGTTGTATTTGTTAGGGCATTGTGTAAAGATGTGTAAGCATTTGCCCAGCTAGTACCATCGTTTGTTCCTGTAGCATCAATATCTACATAAACTACGGTTTGTGCTTGCGTAAAACCAAACACTAAAAAGGTTAATAAGCGTAATGTTTTTTTCATTGTAGTTGAGATTTATTTTTATTTATAACCACAAAACAACTACTACATATAAGGTTTTCAATGTGCTTTTTTCTGAATAGCACTAATTTCTTTCTGAATGAAAAAAATTTAAACATACATATTAGTCATAAAAAAAGCCTGCTTTTAATGACAGGCTTTACATACTCAATATGATTGGGTTTTATTCGCAATTCATTTTTTGTCCGTAAGGCATTTGTCCGTGGATAATGCCACCAAATTGAGAGCTTCCATAACCACTTCCATTGTACTGTTGCTTGATTAAAAAACCTTGTAAATAGCAGTCGTTATTTCTATTTTTTTCAGTAAATGCGCCTTTAATCCAACGGTATAAAATACGACCTGTGTATTTGTTTTTTACAATACTCCAATCGTTAGATACTATGTTTAACTTTAAAAGTTTAGCACCATCTTTGGCAATGGTTTTAGAAACATTTTCTTTAGCAAAATTTACTAGTGACGTCTTACTATTCATACTACCAGCTTTTGGCATTTTTATGGCATCCATAGTTGATTTTGCGGCAGCATCATAATTGGCCTTTAAGGTAGCTTCAAATTCTTTTACAATTGGCTTTGCCTTTTCCAACCACTCTAAATGAAATTGTTGCTCGCCTTTACCAATTACGTTTAGAATGGTAATATCTTTTTCATGCATGTACGATGGTACATTAAATGCGTGTCCGCCTTGATGAGATGCGGCATAAATGACAAACACATCGTCTGCAATTAACATACCTCTTACCAAAATTGGCATGCCTGTACCAAGCTCTAGCGTTTGTGATCGATCTGCGCCAACTTTGGTTGTAAACATACCTGAAACCAACTCATAACCAATATAACCTTCTGGCGACATGGCTTCCAACTCTGGTGTGGTTAAAAAGCGTAACCAAGCATAATCTGGATCTTGTGCTGGTAACACATCTACATTATCACCCATGTCTGTTATTTGGCGTCTTAGCTTTACACGATCAACACCTACTGCGCTCATGCCTTTTGTCATCGCAAACGGATACGACATGTATAGAAAATCATCGCTTACTGTATTATCTTGTTTTGGCTTATTAGTTTCGGCTTCTTGTTGCTCTTTCTCTAAATATTTTTGATAGTATAAATCTTGTTTTGCTTGGTCGTTTGGATATTTTTTAGCTAATTCTGCTTTAAATTCTTCATCAGTGTATTCTGTTTTTGATGCATTTTGATTTGATATTGAAGAACTGCCTACCATTCCTGAAGCGTTTTCAGATTTTGAAGATGAATTGTTCGTTTCTTTTTTGTCTAACTTCTTCTCTACTGCTGCTTTGGCTTTCTTATTTAACATTTTGCCAAATTGTGCATTTGAGGTATTGTAGCTTAATGCCAATACTACTAATAATATTATTTTTTTCATAAGAATTGTGTTTAATAGACTTCAAAATAAGCAACTAAACAATCATTCTTAATGTGGTTTTTTCTAAAGTAGTGGTTTTTCTTTCTGAATGAAAAGGGAGTTTTAAAATAACTATTACATAAACGTTTCCTTAATGACTTCCAAGAACTGATAACGTTTCGATTTTGAAATAGGTATTCTTTTTTTGTTATTCATCAATAAAAAATCGCCATCGTCTTTAACTAATTCGTCCACATATTTTAAGTTGATTAAATACGACCGATGACATTTAAAAAACATCGGGTTGCGTTCTAATTGCTCTACAAAATGCTTTAACGGTTTGCAAATGGTTTTTTGTTTGCCATCAATAAGTTGTACGTTGGTGTACATACCATCAGCTTCAAAGTACACAATATCATTGTGCGATGCGAACATGATTCCTTTCGGGATTTCTAAAGCAATTTTATCCATAGAGAGCTGCTTTAACGAGTCGCGCAACTTGTTTAATTGGTCGTTTAATTTGTTGGCTTTTATGGCTTCTTCGGCTTTTGCAACAGCTTCCTTTAATTCGTTGGTATCAACTGGTTTTAAGAGATAATCTACAGCCGATAGTTTGAAAGCTTCAATTGCATATTGATTATATGCTGTGACAAAAATGATTTTAAAATCAATCTGGTCTGGAAAGTATTCTAAAATGTCTAATCCAGACTGATTAGGCATTTCAATATCTAAAAAAACAACATCAGGTTTACTGGTTTTAATCAAATCTGCACCAGATGCTAAATCTTGCGCTTCTTTAATGTTTGTAATACTTACGCAATGTTCAGCTAGTAGGTTGGATAGTAAATGTCTAGCGCGTTTTTCGTCGTCTATAATTATCGCTTTCATATTTTTAATGTATTGGCATGGTGATAACCACTTTTGTTCCTGCGGCAACGTCGTTGTCGCCATACAAATCGTTAGTAATTATGACTATATCACGTTTTAATTTATTTTTATAAAGGCGCACACGTTCTTCATTGGCTTTGGTTGCAAAAGGTTTGTGGTGTAGGTTTGGTCGTTTTAATGTTTCTGATTGGGCACGACCAATTCCGTTGTCTTCAACCGTAATTTGCATTTTATTTTGCTGAATTATTTTTGCTTCAATATGTAATTTTCGGTTATTTAATTTGTGTATTAATCCGTGTTTTAACGCATTTTCAACATAAGGTTGGATGAATAATGACGGTACTTTAATTTGTTTTGTTTTTAACTGATTATCAATTGTAATCTTGTATTCCAATTCATCTTCAAAACGCACTTTTTCTAACTCTAAATAGAGTTTTAAAGCGTTTAATTCTTCTTCTAAAGTAATTTCGTTTTGCTGACTGTAATCTAAATACATTCGGATTAATCGGCTAAATTTGACTAAATACGAGCTTGCCAATTCCTTTTCATTAGAAATAATATAATCTTGAATAGAATTTAAAGCATTAAAAATGAAATGCGGATTCATTTGCGAGCGCAGATTTTCTAACCTTAAATTCGTTATTTTTTTATCGATTAAAATTTTATCAATTTCTGCAATTCGCTGCCTTTCTTTTTGTTGCAATCGCCTTCTAAAATAAAACCAAACCAAGCCTATTATTGTGGCTAGGACCAAGGCATAAAACCAATAGGTTTCCCAATATGGTTTTGCTATTGTAAAGGTTATTGGTGTTGCAAAAACAGGTTGTTTTGCGCTTATGTTTTGTGCTTTAAGCTCAAACGTATACATGCCACTAGACAGACTATTAAAATTGACAAAGTGTGTATGTAATGGTATGTTTTGCCAACTTGAATCAATCTGTTTTACACGGTATTGATATTTAACATGTTGGTTAGATTGAAACCCGTTAGAATTGAATGTTATGCCAATCTTGTTTAAATCGTAAGGTAATTTATAACTGCTAGCAACTAAAGTATCTCGATCGTTTATTTTTACCGCCTCTACCTTAACCTTTGATGTTTTATAGGTTTTAAATAAGTCTTGTGTTTTAGGAAGTATAAAAAACGCTTTTGGTAAGGTTACAATTATTTGATTATGTAGTATCAAAAAATCAATTACCGCGGTATTTAAACCATCTTGGGCACCTAGCAATTTAAGGGCTTTACTTGGTACTTGATACTGATACAAGCCAGCATCTGTTGAAATCCATAATACATTTTCATCGGCATGTATTTTATTGATTTGAAGATTATTTGGTAGTTTGATTTCTGATTTTAGCCAAGTATTATTTTTAAATTTAAGCAAGCCGTTGTGCTGAGTCACTAACCACATTGCATCATTGCTTTTCGTAAGACTATTAACTAATAAGCTTTTGGAATTGCGTTTTAGCTCTTCTGAAGCAAATGATGCTGTATCGTATTTAAACACACCATCGATGTACGACACAAACAAGTGATTGTTAAATATCAATGAAGCTTTAACACGACTATCCTTAACAACCTGTTTTTTTAATTTGCCAAAGGGGTTTTTGTATACAACACCCTGGCGGTAGTTACCGTAAAATAAAGTACTATCGTTAATTTTTGAAAAAGTCTTTGCAACCGAAAAAGTGTTTGCTACGTCGTTTACCTTATAAGTGTTTAAATCTACTACAAACGATTCTGAGGCGTTAATGCTAACGATTAATTTTTCGTTGTCAGTGTCAAAATACAGTTTTCCAATAAACTTTTTCCCTGGTAACTCTATAATTTTTACAAGATGGTCTTGTTTGTAAAATAATAACTTTCCGTTATTTGTGCCCAATACAAAATTATTGTTTTTTAAACCAACAGACGCGGTTATGTTAGCTTTAACATGGTTTAATTCTAAGAATTTAATTTTTAGGTTTGGCGATACTAACACACCATTGTTAAGTGTTGTAAACCAGTAGTTACTATTAAAATCTATTTCGAGGTCTGTAATGGATTCTGTCTCAAAAAAATGTTCCTTAAAAATTAAATTGTGGTTTAATAGATTGAAAACAAATACTCCAGAGCTGGTTAAAAACCAATACTCTTCATTAAATTTTAAGATTTTAAAAATGGTTTCGTCTTTTAATTGGTTTGGAGTGTTAATTTTTTCTGAGGTTTTTTCTTCTGCATTAATCAAATAAAAAATGTTTCCAGATGCAGAGGTATGCGTAAAAAAGACTTCATCCTTAAAAGCAAAAAGCTTTGGGGTTTGGATGTGCTGCGAACTTTTAATTTCTAGAATTTTTTTTGCAGTGGTATTTTCAAATTTATAAATACGGTGGCGCTTGGTTGATCCTTCCAAATTGATAACAAATGTGTAGTTTATCTCATTAAAACTAGCATTGTCAATGCACATGCCTTCAAAAATTTTAGTGACGTTTCTGGTAGATTTATCAATGTCGTAAATTCCGGTAACGGTAAACAATCGGACGCTTTTTTCTAAAATCTGATATGGCGCTAATTGTCCTTTTACTAGTTTGTTGGCATCATAAAAAAGTGTAAGACTATCGTTTTGTATAAAAAATATTTGTCCGTAAATATTGTTGCACCAGAGTTGTTCTTTGGCATCAAATTTTAACTGAAAGAGAGAATTAGATTTTTGTTCGGGATGAATAAATTTGCGGTATGTGTTTCCATTATACCTAAAAAGGCCTTTATTGGCTGCCAGCCAAATGAAGTGATCTAGGTCTTCAGTAATATCGTAAAATTCAATATCTGGTAAAGCAGAAATATTTTGCAAATAGTTATGTGTGGGGGTTTGCCCTAATAACATAAAAACATTTAGTAGTAATGTTATAATAGTAGTGTACTTTTTATGGTCTTTCTTAGTCACATGGCAAACTTATTACATATCGACTGGAATTTAAACAAGAACTTTCTAAAAGCATATGTTTTTTTTCTAAGCTGTTGGTAGATATTAAATTACACGTTACATGTATCATAAAAAAAATGGAGTAAAGCTAACATAACATAACACCAATTCTATTTTAACTGACCAGAAATAGACAAAATCCAGTTAAGGTCGGGTTATAACGAGTCTCACTAAAGTTAGAGGTAACATGAGGTAGCATAAAAATAGTTATATCAAATTAGGCTAATTTGTTGAAAATATGTATTTTTGCACTCCTTTTAGCGAATTATTGGAAAGATAAAAGGAATGAAACTATAACAAAAATAACGCTTCTGTGTGATATTTGCTTAAATCTTCCATAACATACAGAATACAAAAACCGTAATGTATTCGTGTTTCCGCGAAAGCGAAAAACTTAAATTTACATTACACAATTTTATTAAATGGCTGAAAAAGCAAAACAAGCTGAAGTTGAATCGACTGAAGCAGTAGAAACAAAAACTGCCGAAGCTCCAGTAGTATCTGAAGCACAAGCAAATCCTGAAAAATTCTTAAAAGACTTTAACTGGCACAATTACGAAGAAGGAATTGATGAAGTTGATGACAAACAATTGCAAGAATTTGAAAAATTAGTAGCCGAAAATTTCGTTGACACTTTAGATGATGAAGTGGTTGAAGGTACGGTAGTGCACATTACAGATCGTGATGCCATTATCGACATCAACGCAAAATCTGAAGGTGTAATTTCTTTAAACGAATTTCGTTACAACCCAGACTTAAAAGAAGGCGACAAAGTAGAAGTATTGATTGATGTGCGTGAAGATGCGACAGGACAGTTGGTATTATCTCACAGAAAAGCGCGTGTAATTAAGGCATGGGACCGCGTAAACAAAGCACACGAAACTGGTGAAATCGTTAACGGTTTTGTTAAATGCAGAACTAAAGGTGGTATGATTGTAGATGTTTTTGGCATCGAAGCGTTCTTACCAGGTTCTCAAATTGACGTAAAACCAATTAGAGATTACGACCAGTACGTAAATAAAACTATGGAATTTAAAGTGGTGAAAATAAACCACGAATTTAAAAACGTAGTCGTTTCTCATAAAGCTTTAATTGAAGCTGATATTGAAGAACAAAAGAAAGAAATTATTGGTCAATTAGAAAAAGGTCAAGTACTAGAAGGTGTTGTTAAAAATATTACATCTTACGGTGTGTTTATCGATCTTGGTGGTGTTGATGGTTTAGTTCATATCACAGATTTATCGTGGTCTAGAATTAATCATCCAAACGAAATTGTAGAATTAGACCAAAAACTTAATGTGGTAATCCTTGATTTTGATGAGAATAAATCAAGAATCCAATTAGGATTAAAACAATTGAGCAAACACCCATGGGAAGCTTTAGCCGATACTGTAAAAGTTGGTGATAAAGTAAAAGGTAAAGTAGTTGTAATTGCAGATTACGGTGCATTTATCGAGGTTGCCGATGGTGTTGAAGGATTAATTCACGTATCCGAAATGTCGTGGTCAACGCATTTACGTTCGGCTCAAGATTTCGTTTCTGTTGGAGACGAGGTTGAAGCTCAAATCTTAACTTTAGATAGAGAAGACCGTAAAATGTCGCTTGGTATTAAGCAATTAACTCCAGACCCATGGACCGATATTACTTCTAAGTATCCATTAGGATCTAAGCACACAGGTATTGTACGTAACTTTACAAACTTTGGTGTTTTTGTTGAATTGGAAGAAGGTATCGACGGATTAATTTATATCTCAGATTTATCTTGGACTAAGAAAATCAAGCACCCATCTGAATTTTGTGCCGTTGGCGACAAGTTAGATGTTGTGGTATTGGAATTAGATGTTGAAGGGCGTAAATTAAGTTTAGGTCATAAACAAACTACTGATAATCCTTGGGATAAATATGAAACTGAATTTGCTTTAGATACTGTTCACAAAGCTGCTATTTCTGAAATAGTTGACAAAGGTGCTACCATTGAGTTTAACGAAGATATCGTTGCTTTTGTACCGTCTCGTCATTTAGAGAAAGAAGATGGTTCTAAACTTAAGAAAGGTGAAGAAGCAGAATTCAAAATCATTGAATTTAATAAAGAGTTTAAACGTGTTGTAGCATCTCACACGGCAATTTTTAAAGCTGAAGAGATTAAAAATGTAAAAGCTGCTGTTAAGAAGCAAGCTTCTCAAGCTGCCGAAGCAAAACCAACTTTAGGTGATGCGAACGATGCGTTACAAGCGCTTAAAGATAAAATGGACGGAAAGAAATAATTGAAAACATTATTTTGTTCATTTCCGTGTAGACGGAAATCTATTAATAAAACGAAAGCCTTCAAGAAATTGAAGGCTTTTTTTGTTTTATTTTTTACGTGACGGAATCATCATTTAATAATTATGAATCCCTCATTTTAAAATTTTGAAAATTATTCCATAAATAAGCAGTTATAAAAAACTAAAACACCAATTCCATTTTAATATTACTACGTTTATAAGGACTATTGGGCTCTACGGGAATTTCAACAAAGCCATACTTTTTATAAATATAAATGGCGTTTTCAAGTTTGGTGTTAGAGTAGAGGATAAGCTTTGGAAATTCCATGGATTTAGCAAAATCAATACAATGTTGCATAAGTTGTTGCCCTATTTTATAGCCTCTATGTTTTGGCGAAACCGCCATTTTGGTTAGTTCGAAAAGGCCTTTGTTGCCCATGGGCATTAGTGCTACGGTGCCAACTATGTCATTGTTCAGTTTTACAATAAATATATGGCCGCCTTTATTAATTATATACGTTTCGGGGTTGCTTAAAACTTCTTCATCAAAAGGTTCAACATAAAAGTAGGTTTGTAACCATTCAATATTTAACCTATAAAAGTCTTTTGCATAGGTTTTATCAAAAGGAATAATCTTAATCGGCATCGGCTTTTATAAAATCGGTAATTAAATAGGTGATGAGTTTGCCAACCAAATTTGCGGTTTTCTTTTTTGGTGCAGCTTCGCAAATGTGCAAATAAGTTGCGTTTTTATGTTTTGCAAAAAAGTTGACAAACTGCCTGGTTTGATTAACGCTAAATCCACTTGGTGTCATAGCGCTACTGGGAATATTCTCAATGGCATCACAATCTATTTCAATGCCAAATGGTTTTTTCGAAATATGGTTTAAGGCGTGAAACATCCCATCATCAAAGCTTAATTTATCTTTTATTTGTATGTCTTCAAACGTATTGTATGTAATGGATTTTGTTTCGTTCAGGAGTTTAAAAATAGCTTCCGATGTATAATTTTCATGTAATCCGAAGATGAAGTAGTTTTTAAGAAATCCTTCCGCGAAAGCGTAACTAAAACCATTGCCGCTGTGCCTGCCTTCTTCAGCTCTAAAATCGGAATGCGCGTCAAAATTAACAACGTTAATGGGTTTGTTTAAAGCCAATGATGTGCCTTTTATATTGCCATAGGCATTATTGTGTCCACCACCAACAACGATGGCTTTTTTGCCGGCCGAAACAATGAGTTGAACGATATGGGCAACGTCGTTATCGATGCGCTCCACAATTTTGCGGGCTTTTTTAATATCGCTTTTTTTATCTGTGTTGAGTTTTGAAACGGCCAGTAATTCTTCGGTAAAATCTAAATGGCCCAAAATTAAAACAGAATCTGCTTTTGTAAACGTGTTGCTTTGAATATTTAATAAAATTTTTAATGTGGCGTCCCAAGCGCGTGAAGTCCCTTGTTTACCGTGGTTTGCGAACACTCCGACATCTTCGGGCAGACCAATTATAACATGCGTAACATCCAAATTTTTAAGTTGTTCGTATATATTGGAAATGCTGGTTAACGTTTTAATATGTTCTCCAAATTTGGATTCGCCAGAGCGTTTATTTAATAATTTATTACGTGTAGTAGGGTTAAATAAAACGAGTTTATCCATTTATGGTTTACTTTAATTTAAGTATTAAAATTAATCAATATTTATTAAAAACATTAGAAACAAAAAATTAAAACAAGTAAAAATTATGGAAAATAGCAAAAGTAGTACGGGATTAAAAGTGGCTTTAGGAATCGCTTTGGTTTTATTTTTGGGAACATTGTTCTATACTTTCAATTTAAAAAGTGAAAGCGATAAAAACACCAAAGAATTAACAGAGCAAAAGCAGTTAGTGATGAACGATTTAAACGCCATGGCTAAACAATACGATGAGGCCATTGGAGAAAACGAAGTGGCAAATCAAAACTTAATTGATGCAAGAACGCGTATTCAAGGTTTAATAGATTCGTTAAAAATATCTGAAACTAACGTAAAAAGCTTATGGAGATATAAGCAAAAATACGCATCACTTCAAAAAGAAATGGATGTATTGTTGGCTCAAAATGATTCGCTTAGAGTAGAAAACTCGTACTTAGCAACTTCTTTAGATAGCACACGAGTACGCTTAGAAGAGCGCACAATGTTTACAGATTCTTTATTGGTACAAAACACGGCTTTAGCTGAAGTTGTTGAAAATGCAGCGGTTTTAAATACGGTTGGCTTAAAAGGATTTGGCGTTATTGAAAGAACTTCTGGTAAATTAATTCCAACGGAAAGAGCAAGTAGAGTTGATAAAATTAGAGTGTGTTTTACAGTAGCTAAAAATGCTTTAGTACAAGCTGGGGACCAAGAATTGTACGTACAGGTTATCGATCCTAAGAACAATACATTAGGCTCTAACGAGCAAGTAGAATTTGGTGAGAAAACTTTAAACTACAGTATAATTAGTAAGTTTAACTACGAAAACGGAAGCCTTAATATTTGCGAGTTTGTAGCCTCTAAAGGCGATAGCAAGTTTGAAAAAGGCCGTTACACCGTTAATGTATTTAACGAAAAGGAATTAATATCTAGCTCAGAGTTTACCTTGAAGTAAACATTATTATATAACACTTAAGAGCAAAACCTCAAGTTTTTACTTGAGGTTTTTTTATGGATTTTTTTTAAGATTTATAAAATATAATAAGCACGTTAACAAGTATTTTTGCAAATTGTAGATAAACTCATTATTAATGAAGTGGAAGGTGTTACTTTAGGTTTTGCAAAATACGAACCCCCAAGAATAATGCATAGAAATTATAATTTTTTAAATTCTATTTCGGATATATCAGAAGAGAATTTTTATGAGATTAAAAAAATAACCACTTTTAAAAGAATAAAGGCAGGGACACAGCTCGTAAAAATGGGTGATGTGCCATCAAAGGCATTTATGATTGTTTCAGGAATTATTCGATGCTATTTAATAACTGAATCAGGCAAGGAGTTTAACAAAAGCTTTTATTTACCAGTTAGTTTTGTAGCTTCATTAACGGCTTTAATGAAGAAAGAACCTTCCACTTTTGTTTTTGAAGCTGTAACAGATTGTAAAGTGTATGAAATCAATTATTATAAAATAATGGATTTATGCGATACAAACTTGGTTTTAAAATCATTGTATACCAAAATTTTAGAAAATTTATATATTAAATATGAAAAGCGATTGGTAGAGTCAATATCATTAAATGCTACCGAGCGCTATCTTCAATTGCAGAAGGAAATACCCAATGTAAATGCATTAATATCGCAATACCATATTGCATCGTATTTGGGCATCACCTCTGTTCAATTAAGTAGAATTAGAAAAAAAATAAACAATCAATTAACAAATGTTAATTAATAATACTAAGGTAAATGATATATTTGATTCAGATTTTCCTTGTTAATTGTTAAGAACAATGGACAATTGATAGCAAACCAACCAAAAAGCAGGTATTTTAATACCTGTTTTTTTTATGCGATAGGTTCATTCTTTATTTTAAGCTTCCCACCATATCCTCGGGTTTAACCCATGTATCATAATCTTCTGCAGTGACGTAACCTAAATTAATGGCTTCTTCTTTTAAAGTGGTACCATTTTTATGGGCCGTATTTGCAATTTCAGCTGCTTTATAATATCCTATTTTGGTATTTAAGGCCGTAACCAACATTAACGAATTATTTAGCAACTTTGTAATCACCTCTTGATTAGGTTCAATACCTACAGCACAATTCACATCAAAGCTCACACAGGCATCACCTATTAATTGAGCCGATTGCAAAATGTTTGCTGCCATCACCGGTTTAAACACATTCAATTCGTAATGCCCTTGCATACCACCAACGCCAATAGCAACATCGTTACCCATAACCTGTGCACAAACCATGGTTAAGGCTTCACACTGCGTTGGGTTCACTTTTCCAGGCATGATAGAGCTACCTGGTTCGTTGGCAGGAATTGTAATTTCCCCTATACCTGAGCGTGGTCCAGAGGCCATCAATCTAATATCGTTTGCAATTTTATTTAAGGATACCGCTAGTTGCTTTAAAGCTCCATGGGTTTCTACAATGGCATCGTGTGCCGCTAAAGCTTCAAATTTATTTGGTGCGGTTACAAATGGTAGTTTTGTAAACTCTGCAATATATTCGGCAACGCGTTGGCTGTAACCTTTAGGTGTGTTTAATCCCGTGCCAACGGCAGTTCCACCCAAAGCTAATTCGCTTAAATGTGGCAATGTATTTTCTAGAGCTTTAATCCCGTAATTTAATTGCGCAACGTAGCCCGATAATTCTTGCCCAAGCGTTAATGGCGTAGCATCCATTAAATGGGTACGACCAATTTTAACGACATTTTTAAAGGCTGCAGCTTTTTTATCTAAGGTGTCTCGCAGTTGTTTTACACCCGGAATGGTAGTCTCAACCACTTTTTTATATGCGGCGATATGCATGCCCGTTGGAAAGGTATCGTTAGACGATTGCGATTTGTTAACATCATCATTGGGCTGAATGGTTTTTTCGCCCTCGCCAATAGTTTTTCCGGCTATTTGATGCGCTCGGTTTGCAATCACTTCATTTACATTCATATTACTTTGCGTGCCAGAACCGGTTTGCCAAATAACCAACGGAAATTGATCGTCGTGTTTACCATCTAAAATTTCATCGCAAACCTGTGCGATTAAATCGCGCTTTTCAATAGGCAATACGCCTAACTCACAGTTGGTGTAAGCCGCTGCTTTTTTTAAGTAAGCAAAACCGTAAACTATTTCCAGAGGCATCGACGCGGGTGCTCCAATTTTAAAATTATTTCTAGAGCGCTCGGTTTGTGCACCCCAAAGTTTATCAGCAGGCACTTTTACTTCGCCCATCGTATCTTTTTCTATTCTGTAGCTCATCGTAATAATCAATTAAATGTAAGTTACAAAGTTAATTGTTTTTGCTTGGTTTTTATTATGATATTTGTTTGTTTTTACGACTTCTTTTTAACATATAAATAACGAAACTTTTTGCGTGTTTTGGTTAAAATCTATTAATTTAGTAGGATTAAAGTTTAATCATACAAAATTATAAATTATGGCAACCATTAGATTAGGTGATGAAGCACCGAATTTTACCGCACAAACTTCAGAAGGAACAATTGATTTTCATGACTGGTTGGGCGATAGTTGGGGTGTTTTGTTTTCGCACCCTGCAGATTATACGCCTGTTTGCACGACCGAATTAGGTACAGTGGCTAAATATAAAGATGAATTCGATAAGCGCAATACCAAAGTAGTCGCTTTAAGTGTAGACGGTTTAGAGTCGCACCACGGATGGATAAAAGATATTAACGAAACCCAAAATACAACGGTTAATTTCCCTATTATCGCTGATGAAGACAAAAAGGTTTCAAAGCTTTATGATATGATTCACCCGAATGCCGATAATAATCTTACCGTGCGCTCGGTTTTTGTGATTGACAATAATAAAAAGGTGAAGCTTATAATAACATATCCCGCGTCAACGGGTAGAAATTTTGATGAACTGTTGCGCGTTATCGATTCGCTGCAACTCACGGCTTATCACAAAGTAGCAACACCAGCCAATTGGCAAAATGGAGACGACTGCGTGGTGGTTCCGGCAGTGGCAACAGCCGATATTCCTGCGATATTCCCAAAAGGATTTAAAGAAGTTAAGCCTTATTTAAGAATGACGCCACAACCTAATTTAAATTAGGAAAAGATTTTATTGAAAAAATAAATTGGACTTGTATGCGAAGACCCTTTTAAAACGAAACGGTTCAATTTATAAAATTGTGCATTAATTTTAAATTTGATATTGTATAACAAATCGGTTTATTATATCTTTGCATAAGATTTTTAATAAGATACTTACAAATTATGTTTGATTTTGACCAATATTTAGGATTTTTAGCATTTTTAACCATATTAACAATCGGTTTTTGGTTAATGATTTTTTTGTTAACTTTTGTAATCCCTTATTGGATTGGTGGTGCTTTAATGGAAAGATTAAAGGAAATGAGAGCAGAAAAGAAAGCAAAGCGTGAAGCTGAAGCGGCGTAAAACATAAAGTTTATATAATAAAAAAGGAAGCTAATTTTAGCTTCCTTTTTTGTTTGCAGCTGTTTGTAAATCGTTTGGGTAAAATTATTTGCTCAGGTATTTTAAAACTGAAAACTTAGTAATATATAAGTCTTGGTTCTTAATCCTGTCAGCACAGCGCTCCAAAATCTAGTTCATATTACATTTCCATATCGCCACCATCAAAATCGCGATTGCGTTCACGTTTTTTCTTTTGATTAAATCTGTACGTAAATGCCAAATTGTAGGTGCGCCCGCCTCTAAACTGTATTTCTTGATCGGACGTAAACGTATCGGTAATAATATGGTTTTTAAATACGGCACTGTTTAATACATCTCTAACATTAAATGCGATTGAGGCTTTATCTTTAAACAAATCCTTGCTAAATGCCATATTTGCAGAGAAACGTCCTTTTCTATTATTTTGGGCGTCATCACTTGGCCCTCTGTAATTCATATTGGTTTGCCAATCGATTTTGTATGGTAAGGTTAATTTATTGGTTAAACGCGCTCTCCAAGTTAAAGCGTCCGAACTTAAATCGATACCATTAAACTCTCCAGCTCTTTTTAATTTAAAAAGATTAAAATCGGTGTTTACACGCCAGTTACGCGTAGGGCTATAGTTTAAATTAAACTCAAACCCCGAACGTTTATCGGTAGCTAAATTTACAGGGCCTCTTTCTATTACAGGAAATGCTTCGTTATCTATAATAACGGTTTCACCTGTTTCTCTACTTACAAAGCTCATTACATTTGTAGAGTGTTCGTAATATACCGCGGTGCTTAGCGTAAATTTTCCAAATCTGTTTAAATAACCCAACTCAAATTTATCAGAATAGGTAGGATCTAAATCTGGATTACCTTGAAATACGTTGGTTAAACTAGAGCGTGACGGAAACGGATTCAACATAAATCCACGAGGTCTTCTTAATCGTCGGTTATAACCCAACGTCATACTTTCGCTATCACTAAATTCGTAGTTTAAGTTTGCAGTAGGGAATAAGCCCGTAAGGTTTTTTCTTTTAAAATCGCCACTTGTTGGTTGGTCTAAAGTGGTTCTTGTATTTTCCAATCGTAATCCCAATAAAAAAGAAAACTTATCAATTTTACTACCGTATTGCGTGTAAACCGCGGTAACGTATTGTTTGAAATTAAATAAGTTCGAAAGGTCTTCGCTAACCTCAAATTCTCCGGTGTTTGTGTTTAATAATTCTACCGTGTAATCTGTTGAACGGTCGCTAAAATCGCCACGGAAACCCATTTCAAACTGACTCATTTCACCAATTGGCAAGGTGTAATCAGATTGCAATAGCACGTTGGATTGATTGTCGAGTGTCGTTACAAAATCGGTATCGGTACCATCAACGTTTATTAAAGAGTTTTCATCTTCATTTGAATCTTCAAATTGAAAATCGAAGGTTAATTTATGATCTGTTTTTTCAAAATTCTTTGTGAAATTTAAAGAATATTGAATGGTTTCACGATCTTCACTTTCAGGATCCTTTCGCACACTTTTACTTGTTGTATTATTAAGTTTGTTAAACTGAACGAGATTGTTAACAGAGTTATTATCGCTATTACCGTTGTTATAAACAATTGAGGAGGTTAAAGATGCCGAATCGTTAATATACCATTCTATTCCAGCATTGGTAGTGAAACCTTTTCTAACATCGGTCCAATCTCTTTTTTCGTCTAAATCTGGCGTATTGATGTCATTATATTTAACATCGTTGTACCAGCGTCCAATAGACTCTCGGTACCTGTAAGATGTGGTGTTAAACAAGTTGATGTTTCCTGTTCTGTAATTTACATTACCCGAAAGGCTTGCGGCATCGGGGTGACCAACACTTCCAGTTATGGCACCATTAAGCCCCAATAATTTACTGCGGCGTAAAATAATATTCAAGATTCCAGCGGTACCCTCAGCTTCATATCTGGCCGATGGCGATGTAATCACCTCTACTTTTTCAATGGATTCGGCGGGCAATTGCTTTAAGGCATCGGTAGAATTTAAACCCACCAAACCAGAAGGCTTACCGTTAATTAGAATACGTACATTATCATTTCCTCTTAATGCTACATTACCTTCGGCATCAACAGAAACCGATGGCACGTTGTCTAAAACATCACTTACGGTGCCACCACTTACGGTTAAATCTTTTCCAACGTTGTATATTTTTTTATCGAGTTTAATCTCTACAGTGGTCCGTTCGGCAATAATTTCAACTTCGCCTAAGGAAGCGAAATCTACCTCTAAAGAAAACACACCAATGTTCTCATCGGATTTTAATTCTTTATTCGATATTTTTTGGGTTTTATAGGCAATATATTCAATCGATATATCGTAAACACCGGTTTTTACTGGAATGCTAAAATTACCATTAATGTCGGTAATACCTCCAGTAACTATCTCGTTTTTCTTTTTACTAAAAAAAGCAATGGTGGCATATTCCAAAGGGTCTTGGGTCTCTTTATCAATAACTTTACCTGTTATTAATACCTCTTTAGAAACTGAAGAAGGCGTTGTTGGATTGTCTACATTTTTAGGTTGCCCATTACTGTTAGCAATACATAAAATAAAAGCGAAAGCAAAAATAAATAATTTGTTCATGGTTAGGTTTTACCGTATTAGACCGCAAAAATAACCTATGGTTTAAGTTGTATTGGTTAAAGATTTGTTAAAAGATAAACTTCTAAATTATATCTAAAATAAGTTCGGGTGGTCTGCCAATTACGGCTTTGTTGCCATTTATTACAATGGGGCGCTCAATTAATTTAGGGTGTTTTGCCATGGCGTTAACAACTTCGGCATCCGTTAGCGTTTTACCTTTATAGTGTTCTTTCCAAATGGCTTCGTTTTTTCTAATTAAGTCAATCGGTTTTATTTTTAGTAATGCTATAATTTCTTTTAACGCTTTCGCGGAAAGGGTATCGTCTAAATATTTAACAATTTCGAATTCCTTTCCTGATTTCTCTAAAATTTCAAGTCCGCAACGCGACTTACTGCAGCGGTTGTTGTGGTATATTTTTATCATTATAAATTGATGTTAAAGGTTTTTAATTGTTCGATTAGTTGGTTGGGCGATTTAAAATGAATACCATGAATCCCTAATGTATTGGCAGCTTCAATATTTCTTAAATTATCGTCTATAAAAATGGCGTGTTCTGCTTTTATATTGAAACGATTTAGGGTTAAATGATAAATCTCGTCAAATGGCTTTCTGGTTTTTTCTTCACCCGAAACCAAAATACCTTCAAACCAATGTAAAAATTCAAACTTTTTTAAAGCTATTGGAAAGGTTTCTGCGCTCCAATTGGTAAGCGCAACCACTTTGTATTGTTTTGAATCTATCAGTTTTTTTAGGATATCAACCGTTCCGGAAATGGCATCGCCCAACATGTCTTCCCACTGTCCGTAAAACATTTTAATTTCGTTTTCCCATTCAGGAAAAAGAACGATGCGCTCCTCGGTAGCTTTCGCTAGGGGATAGCCTGCATCTTGGTTTTCGTTCCAATCGCTGGTACAAATGTTATCTAAAAACCATTGCGTTTTTTCGCGGTCGCCATTAAATAAATTTAAAAAAACATATTCGGGGTTCCAATCGATTAATACACCGCCCAGATCGAAAATTATGGTATCTATCTTGTTCATAATTGATTATCGTCTTCTTGTTTTTGTCCCATCATCATTAAATAAGCTTTTAAAAAAGCGTTGATGTCGCCATCCATAACGGCATCAACATTACCGGTTTCGTGGGCTGTTCGTACATCTTTCACCAACTTGTATGGGTGCATTACATAATTACGAATTTGGCTGCCCCATTCAATTTTCATTTTACTGGCTTCAATATCATCGCGTTGCTCGAGTTGTTTTTGCAATTCAATTTCATAGAGTTGCGATTTCAGCATTTGCATAGCTCGGGTACGATTGTCATGCTGCGACCTGGTTTCCGAACATGATATTTGAATACCTGTGGGTTTGTGCGTAAGCTGCACTTTAGTCTCCACTTTGTTTACATTTTGCCCACCTGCACCACTAGAGCGCGCTGTTGTGATTTCGATATCAGCGGGATTAATTTCAACCTCAATCGTGTCATCTACCAATGGATAAACATAAACCGAGGCAAAACTGGTGTGGCGTTTCGCATTGCTATCAAACGGTGAAATACGCACCAAACGGTGCACACCATTTTCGCCTTTTAACCAACCAAAGGCAAAATCGCCTTCAATTTCTAAAGTTACCGTTTTTATGCCAGCCACATCACCTTCTTGAAAGTTGAGCTCTTTAACCTTAAAACCATTTTTTTCGGCATACATTAAATACATACGCATCAGCATGCTTGCCCAATCGCAGCTTTCGGTACCCCCGGCACCAGCCGTAATTTGCAATACGGCGCTTAGGCCGTCGCCTTCATCAGAAAGCATGTTTTTAAATTCGATATCCTCTAAAAGGGTAGCGGCTTTATCAAAACGCGCCTGAACTTGTTCTGCGGTAGCTTCGCCTTCTTTATAGAACTCGTAAATCACTTCTAAATCTTCAACAAGTGTTTTGGCTGTGTTGTAATCTTCAATCCATTTTTTCTTTACTCGAATAGATTTCATAACCAATTCAGCGGATTTTGAATCGTTCCAAAAATTGGGGTCGAAGGTTTGTTCTTCTTCGTTTTGTATTTCTATAAGTTTGGCATCAATGTCAAAGATAGTGCCTTAGTTTGTCAAGGCGGGTGTTTAGGGTTTTTATGTTATCGGAAGTAATCATTATTTTAGTTTATTTTGAACAAAAATAGAATTTAAACATACAGAATAAAACTAATACTAAGATAATTTTATAGCTTTATCCACAAATTGATTGTAAATGATTATTGACTTAAGAAGCGACACGGTTACCAAACCATCTCACGGCATGTTAAATGCCATGATGCAGGCCCAAGTTGGCGACGATGTATATAAAGAAGATCCAACTGTTAATGCATTGGAAGAACGCATTGCCAAAATGTTCGGAAAAGAAAGCGCTTTGTTTTTCCCAACTGGAAGTATGGCTAATCAAGCGGCTATAAAATTACACACTAACCCTGGAGACCAAGTAATTTGCGACAAATATGCGCACATTTACAATTACGAGGGCGGTGGCGCATCGTTCAACAGCGGTGTGTCTTGTAAGTTAATTGATGGCAATCGGGGCAAGTTTACAGCAAACCAGGTTTTAGAAGCTATAAATCCACCAGATTTTTACCATAGCCCGTTAACCAGTTTGGTAGAAATAGAAAACACGACCAATAAGGGAGGCGGTGCCTGTTGGGATTTTAAAGAGATTTTAAAAATCAGGAAAATTTGTGATGATAACAATCTCGGATTTCATTTAGATGGTGCACGATTATGGCATGCTTTGGTGGCAAACAACGAAACACCACAACAATACGGCGACGTGTTCGATACGATTTCGGTATGTTTAAGTAAAGGTTTGGGTTGCCCCATAGGATCCGTTTTAATTGGAGATGAAGCTATAATGCGCAACGCCATAAGAATCAGAAAAATTTTTGGAGGCGGTATGCGTCAAGTAGGGTATTTGGCCGCAGCTGGAATGTATGCTTTGGATAATCATATTGAAAGACTAAGCGAAGACCACATAAAAGCAAAAGAAATAGGTGAGGAGCTCGTTAAGCTATCCATCATTAAAAGGGTAGAGCCTATTGAAACCAACATTGTTATTTTTGAATTGAATGATGGTGTGAACGAAACAGAATTTGTTCAAAAGTTAGTCGACAAAAACATCAAAATTATTGGTATGGGCGGAGGCAAATTACGCATGGTTACGCATTTGGATTACACAGATGCGATGCATGAAACGCTGCTTTCAATTTTAGAAAGAAACATTTGAAATTTCATAAAAAACAGAAGTGCTTTTCTTTAAATTGCTATTTGTCGAGTAAATACGGAGAATACCTTACACCTTGACTTAATATGGTAGATAATTGATTATTTTAGTAGGAGTAATCCAATTATTAGATTTGAAATTAAGTATAATTATTCCTGTATACAATGTAGAAAAACATATATCGAGATGTTTAGACAGTCTGGTAAATCAAGATATTGATAAAAGTGAATACGAGGTAATTATTGTTAGTGATGGCTCCAAGGACAACAGTGTATCAATCGCAGAACGTTATTGCGAACTTCACACTAATTTTTTCATTTACCAACAAGAAAATCAAGGTGTCGGAGCGGCAAGAAACAAAGGGTTATCTTTAGCGATTGGTGAGTATATTTATTTTTTAGACCCTGATGATTATATAGCAGACCATGTTTTAAAAACCATAATGGACACAGCCTTAAAGTTTAATCCAGAGGTTTTAACCTTTAATTCTCAAGGAACTACGTCATTAACGCTTAATAAATCACGTTTTAATGATTTAGAATCAGTAAAAATCAATGCTATATCCGGATTAGAGTACATTGCAAATCACAGTTTTAAGAATGAAATTTGGTGGTATATTACGAGTAAGAAGTTTATTGATAAAATAAATCTTAAATTTATTGAAGGCCGATGGATGGAGGATGCCATATTTACAGCACAGCTTTTTGTTGAAGCAAAAAGTATGATTAATTTGTCTTTTGATATACATAGGCATGTCAAAATTAAAGGTTCGGCGATGACAAGTAAAGAGCCAAGTCATTATTTAAAAATTATTAATGATAACTCTAACGCAGCTGTTGTATATAACACTATAATAAAAAAACTGGAGCAGGATAAACATTGTAATAGAAGGAGCATTGTGAGGTTAAAATCTAGACAGCAATCATTTGTTTTTTTTATGATGATTAGAATCCTAAAATCAACTTTTAAAAAAGAAGATATTATACCCTTATTAGATAAGATGAAAAGCGTAAATGCTTATAAGTTGGATGAATTTGTTGGAGAAGATTATAAAGGTTTCACATATTATTTATTATCTAAGTTGTTTAGCAGTAAGCACTTATTTTATCTCATATTTGTAATAACCAACCCAATATTAAAGCAAAAAAATTAAAAACAAGACTACATAATTGATGAGTAATATATTAATAACATCTGCTGGGAGAAGGGTTTCTTTAGTAAAAGCCTTTATTACAGAGTTAATGGCGATTGATCATACTGGTAAAGTTTATGTTACCGATGCATACCCTAAACTTTCACCGGCAGCACAAGTGGCCCATAAAGCATTTAAAGTTTATAAAATAAACAATACAGGTTATATTGATTCGCTATTAGAAATTTGCAAACAAAACAAAATTTCACTTATAATTCCCACCCTTGATACTGAGTTATTGAGGTTGTCTGAAAATCGAAAAAAATTTTCAGACATTAACGTACAATTAGTTTTATCAAACCAAAAATTTATCGAAATATGTAACAATAAGTTAAGCACCCAGCAACTCTTTAATAAGCTAGGAATAAGCGTCCCAGAAATTTATTCTAAACAAAACTACAAGTTACCTTTATTCATAAAGCCGTTGGTGGGCAGTAATAGCATAGGTACCCTTATTATTAAAAAAGAAAATCAGATTTCAGACGACCTTTTACAGAATGAAAAACTTCAATTTTTTGAATATTTAGATCATGATGCATATGATGAATATACTTGTGATTTATATTATAATAAGTCCAGCGAACTAAAATGCGTCATTCCGCGTAAACGGATAGAGGTAAGAGGAGGTGAGGTTAGTAAAGGTCTAACTGAAAATAATGAGGTAAAAACTTTTATTGATATAAAATTGGCTTATTTAGAAGGAGCCAGAGGTTGCATAACCTTGCAGCTATTTATGCATAAAGAAACTAAAGCTATTAAGGGCATAGAAATAAATCCGAGATTTGGAGGGGGCTTCCCGCTATCCTATTTAGCCGGCGGAAATTATCCAAAATGGATAATTCAAGAATACATGTTAGGGCGAACTATAGATTATTTTGATGATTGGGAAAATAATTTGTTAATGTTGCGCTATGATGATGAAATTTTAATGCATGATTTTGAAGGCTAGAAAAGTAGTTGTTTTTGATTTAGACGATACGCTGTACAATGAAATTGATTATTTAAAATCTGCATATCTCGAGATTAGCGAGGTCATTGCTAATGTTGTTAAGATAAATAAAACTCAAATTTATAATGACATGCTTGATTTTTACTATTCAAAAGAAAACTGTTTCGAAAGAATTACTGATAAATATAATCTAGATATACCAGTTTCAGATTTATTAAATGTGTACAGAAACCATAAACCTACTCTTGATTTATCTCCTGATCGATTGAAAGTGCTCAATTATTTAAAATTGTCTAAGGTTCCAATGGGTATTTTAACAGACGGTAGAAGTGTTCAGCAGCGAAATAAAATTAAAGCATTGGGTATAGAAGGTTATTTTGATGAGATTGTAATTTCTGAGGAATTTGGGACGGAAAAACCTAATATCAATAATTTTCGATTTTTTGAAACTACCTTTGGAGTTGCCCAATATTATTATATTGGCGATAACTTAAATAAAGATTTTGTATCACCAAATAAACTTAAGTGGATAACTATCTGCTTAAAGGATAACGGACAAAATATCCATAGCCAAAATGAAGCGAATGTAAATGAACAGTTTTTGGCACATCATAATATTTCAAAGTTTTCAGAATTAATAGATATTGTTTTTTAAACACTTATTTAGTGATTTTTTATATGCATTTTAATCAGCTAATCAACAATACAGCAACTTTTTTTAACAACAGAAAAAGTTTGCTTTTTATGTTAATTTCATCCGATTTAATATTTATTGCTTTACATACGTTTTATGTGTATGGTATTATTGATGGAAACTCTAATTTTTCGTTAGAAAAAGATTTTGGTTATTCAGAAATTTTCCAATACCTAAAAGAGTATTGGAGCTTCTTGTTATTGTTTTTTGTATTTGTAGGCAAACGAAAATTGACTTACTTAATATGGTCTGTATTTTTTTTGTATTTGTTATTAGATGATTCATTAAGCATACATGAAAATGTAGGTGAATATTTAGCTAATTATTTAAACATTCAACCCAAATTTAATTTGCGATCTGTAGATTTTGGTGAAGTTTTAATTTCTTTTTTAGTTGGCTTAACATTTTTAGTATTATTCATATTCACTTATATTAAAGAAGGAATTGAGGAAAAGTTAATAACACGATGTCTTGCTATCTTGGTTTTTGCCTTAGCATTTTTTGGTATTTTTATAGATGTGCTTCATATTGCATTGCCATTTGGGGAAAACAAACTTGCGGTTATAGAAGATGGCGGGGAAATGATTGTTATGAGTATATTATTATGGTATAATTTTAACTTAAAATATAAGCTAAGCTAAGTATTTACGAATAAAGCTTTTTCAACATTTTTGAATTTAACCATAAGTATAGAAACGCACTTATGCTTATTAGTAACTCTATAAGTTCAGAATTGACTTGCAACCCTCTATAAATGCTAATACTGATATTTTCGGAGTTGGTAAATATATCTGCAATTGAATGAAGGATGATTATTACAAACCAAGGCAACAAAATTATATGTACTCCAATTTTTTTAAACATCGCATATTTGTTTAAAGCAATACCTAGTATTCCAGAAAAGCCATAAAGCAACCGAAGAATTTCATTATGCCCATGAAAACCTTTTAAATTATGAATGGTAGTTTCGCCCTGTATATTCATTTTTTTCCAATATTCTGGTGTATCAAAAAATAAAAACCATTGTCCCCATGCAATTTCTTCCATGGCTATTAAAATTAGGCAGATAGAGAAGAACGTATAAAAAACAACTATTAATTTTTTAATGTGTTTTGAAATGGTAATAGCTAAATAAACACCCAGGAATCCACCAAACAAAAAAAACAGAAATGTCAATGTTTCAATAGGTTTGTTTTCATATTGTAACCAAAAAGCAAAACTTCTGAACGAAGGAACGGCCAGTAAACTATTATAGCAAATAATAATTAGTATTGGGAGAAAAAAAATAAATAAAGCAGCTTTTTTGGAAACACTGTAATTATTGAATAATCCTTGTAGGTTTTTTTTAATTATCATGAATAATGCTTTTACCGAAATGACATCGGACTAATTAGTTTATAATAATCGTTTTTTGTTAATCCAAAGGTATAAAAAGGCACTACCAGCAATAAGCAATTCAATAAATTCTGACGAAAGTGTTAAGAATAAATCCAAGGTGTTATCAATCTCTATAAAGTCTGAATAAATATCTACAATAGCATGTATAGTAATAATTACAAACCAAATTGCAAGAATGCTGTGCACGTTTATTTTTTTAAAGATTGAATACTTATTTAGTAATATACCTATCAATCCGCCTATTCCATAAGCTAATCTAAGAAATTCGGTATTGCCTTGCATGCCTTTAAGGTTATGCAAAGTTGTTTCTTTTTGAGCGTTAATTTCTATCCAATTTTCTGGAGTTTTAAACCCAAAAAACCATTGTCCCCATGCTATTTCTTCCATAGCTATTAAAGTTAAAAAAAAGGAAAATACAGCATAAAATATTGAAAATCCTATTCCTAAATACTTAGCGTATTTATAGGTATTGATTAAACCGTAAATACCACCAATTAAAAAAGTGATGAAAGTTAATAACTCCACAACATTATTTTCCTTTAATAAAGAAAACCCAAATGTTCTGAAAAAGGGTATTGCTAATGTTAGCACAATAAAAAATGAGGTTACGATCGGGGTAAAAAAAATTAAAATAGCTGTATTTTTATTAATTGGAGCAATGTTTTTTGGTATCAGCATTTTAAATATTTATTCATTATAGTTAATCGTCGCTGGTTTTATTCTGCATTTATTTTTATGCTTCTGTAGTTTAAGTATAAGTATAAAAAAGCACTAACACCAATAAACATCTCAATTAGCTCAGAAATTCGTTGCATTACTTGCTTGTTGTCATCCATTTTGGTTAAAACATCTACCAACGAATGCAAAAAAACTATAAAAAACCAAAAAAACAAAACCTTGGGAACACCAATGCTTTTAAATAATTTAAAGCGACCTAAAAAGATTCCCATTAAGCCAGCTAAACCAAAAAGAAGCCTTAAGTTTTCGTTGTATCCATGTATACCATCAATATTATGCAGTGTGGTTTCTTTTTGCACATTAATATTAGCCCAATCTTTTGGAGTGTCAAAACTAAAAAACCATTGTCCCCAAGCAATTTCTTCCATGGCTACTAAAAATAAGCACACGGAAAAAAATAGATAAAATAAAAAATTAAACCGACTAAGAACTCTTTTAAAACGAATGCTGAACCAAACTCCAAAAAAAGAGCCAACAAACAAAAAAGCAAATGTTAATATTTCAACAGGTGCGTTTTCTTCAAGTAACCAGAAACCAAATGCTCTTGTAGTCTTGGTAATCATCAATAAACCAATGCTTAAGGTTAACAATATTGGTAAAATAAAAACAAAAAGACCTGTCTTTTTAGAAAGGTTATAAGGGATTAAGTTTAGGTACTTATAAATAAATTTCATTTAAATATTTAGGTCATTTTTTTAAATATATGTAATAATAATAAATTTAAAGTGTATATATGCTGTTTGTCTATAACTAATGGCTTTATTTTTTTTTCTTATTAAATTGCCAGCTTAAATCTAATCGCTTACATGAAATTAAGTATTGTTGTTCCTTTTTATAATGCAGAAGACCATTTAGAACGGTGCTTAACAAGTTTAACAAATCAAAACCTATCTAAATCAGATTGTGAAATTATACTAATAAATGACGGGTCTACTGATAATGGCATTACAATCGCAGAACAATTCAGAAATAAGCACATCAACATTTATGTCCATTGCCAAAAAAACAAAGGTCTAGGAGCCTCTCGAAATATTGGCATACAACTGGCAAAAGGCGATTATATTTACTTTATTGATGCCGATGATTATTTAGCGTTTAACACTCTAAGTATACCTTTAGAATATTTAGAAAAAAATAACTTAGATATATTAGGGTTTTCAACACTTATTACAGATAAGCTAGATTTATTTTCATACCAACAGGAACCTATTGAGAATATTGAGGTAATTACCGGAAATGATTTTTTGGTAAAACATAAAAACAACAGGTTAGAGGCGTGGTGGTACATACTAAAACGCGAGTTTTTATTAGAAACAAATCTGAAATTTGAAGAGGGAAAATTCATGGAAGATGCCGTTTTTTCCATCAAAATTTTTTTAGAGGCAAATCGTATTATGTTTTTGCCAATAACCATTCATCGATATGTAAAATCTCCCCATTCCATAATGAACAATGAGGACCAAAAACACTTAAAAAAAGTTGTTGCAGATTATATTAGTTTAGCTTACCGTTTTAATACCCTTATAAATGAAATTTCAAAAAAAGAAATAAAAAATACTGATGCTATTATTAAAAATATAAAATTTAAAAGCACGGTAAGTATTTATTTTATGTTCTTTAAACTTATCAGGTTAAATATTTCGATACCGAAAATCTATAAAATCCTTAGAGATTTAGAGAAAATAAATGTGTATCCTTTAACAAACTTTATAGGCGAAGTGTATAATCATCCAAAAATCAAAGTAACAGCTTATGTTTTTAACCATAAGTACCTGTTCTTTTTGTGTTTATACCCATTAAGAATAATGCATAGTCTAAAATTGATAAAGCTTTATTAAGTAATTTATCATCAATCATTATATTGTGTTTTTAGTTAAAACTAGCATAAAATGAAACAAGCCATTTTAATCGCTGCATATAAAAATTTTGATCACTTGATCGAAATAATTGATTTTTTTAATGATGACACTTTTGAAATTTACCTGCATATTGACAAAAAAACAAAATTACCTAAAAGTGTTCTCGGAAAATTAAATACAGTTAGTAATTTACAATTGTTATCGCGCAGATACATTGTAAACTGGGGGGGCACAAATCAGTTAAATTGTTATTTGTTATTAGCTGAAGAAGCTCTTAAGAATAGAAAAAATATTTATTTCCACTTAATAAGCGGACAAGATTATCCTGTTAAAAGCATTACTGAATTTAAAAAGCTATTTGAAAATCCACAAAAACATGATTATTTAGAAAATTTTGAATTACCAAGAGAAAGGTGGAATAACGAAAATGGGGGTTTTGATAGATTTTTGTATTATTATTTTTTTGACATTTTTTATTCACATAAATTCAAAAAAGCAATACTGTTTTTAGTTAAAATTCAAAAAAAGCTTTCAATAAAAAGGTCTTTTCCAAAAAAAATTAAAACATATTACGGAGGCTCAAGTTGGTGGAGTTTATCTAAAGATACTCTTCAATATGTAATTGATTATACGAAAGAAAACAAGTATTTATTAAATAGAATGAAATATACTTTAGCTTCTGATGAACTATATTTTCAAACAGTAATAATGAATTCGGTCTATGCCAAAAATGTAATAAATGACAATTTAAGATATATCGATTGGAATCCTGAAAGAATCGGAAAGTATAGTCCGTCACCGGCGATTTTGGACACAAGTGATTTTGACAAAATAATAAGCTCAAACAAACTATTTGCAAGAAAATTTGACGTCCCTTTTTCAGATGAATTGAAACATGCCATTTTAAAACTCCAGAAAGGTGAGTGATAAAAAATACAATTACATTATCTTTTTCAAAAAAATGTTATGTAGGTGGTTTTATAAAAACAAACCACTGTTTTAACCGTTTTTAAAAAATGAATTTTTTTTTATCCCCATCATTTGAAAAAGCGTTTTTATGAACGATTTGATTGTATAAGGAAAACATAAAAGATGAAAAAACAATAAAACCAAGCATAAAGGGTGTTTTAAACTACAAGCAATTATAAGGGATATAGGTAGTAAAATCTGATAGTAATCTGACATAAAAATTTGCCAGCGATTGGTGTCGGTAATAATCAAGATGGTTTTAATTTTAAGTTTTTTGTAGCCAAAAAGGATTGCAACATAAAACAACAAAGCTATAAAAGGTAAAACCCCCAGAGTTGATAAAATCGCCAATAGTGCTATAATTTCAATACCGGTAATAATTATTTCTGTAAGCTTCATTTTCGATTCGTGCATTGCAGTTGCAAATGTTTTATGGTTTATTGACAGGTCGTTTTCTCTGTCCCAAAACTGGTGCCACAATATACCGCGCAAACCGTAGGCAAAACTCCAAACGCCGATGATTGATAGCCAATAAACATCTATTGGAACATGCATTTTATACATTAAAGAAGAAGCTACAAAAAAACTAGGGAAGAGGTGTGCACCACTTGCATCCGCAATAACACCCAAAATCCCCCTGTTTTTAAAGCGAAAAGGCGAAATGGAGTATAAACTAAATGACAGATATGCAGCCAGATAAAAAATTAGGGAAAGCACATCATTCATAAAAAAAAAGCAAAAAAGAACCCCTAATAGAATGGAGGCAAGTAACAATAATTTTTGCATGTTTGGATTAAAACGTTCAAGTCCGTTTCTTTTTTTACTTGCAATATCATATTTTAAATCTGTAAAATCGTTTATTATGCTTACATAAATGGCACCTGCGGCAATTGCCAAAATTAAAAAGAGCAACCATAAAAAATAATCCATCAAATTATCTTTGTGCTGTATAATGGTTGCATAGCCAATACACAACAAAGGGATGATTTTTGGAGCCCACCAATCGTGCGCTCTAAGTACCGATGGGGTTTTCATTATTCGAGTATAATATCGGTTTTTTTTAAGTTCTTGTTTTTTATCTTTCCAAAAGCAACCTTAAAAATTATTTGTAAAAAATATATAGGATGCTTGCTACAAGCCTTAAAAATATAATAAAAAGCGTTTTTTATACTTTTCTCTTTAGACCATACTTCTTTAGCGGTAAGTATTAAGTCTAAAACGTATTTTTTTTCTAATGCCTCAATCTCTTTGTCATTTAAAACAGATTTAAAACCTTTAAGCATTGCAGACATGTCCTCTACATATAGAAGCTTGAGAACCTCTAGCTTATCGCGGCCATCAAAAACATTATCGCTAACCACATGTTTTTTCCAGAGTTTTTCGGTTGTAAAAGCCACTTTTGCTTCTTTGGGCAATACTATATCCAATAATAAATACCAATCGTCGGCAATGTTCATGTTCTCGTTCCAACCTCTTTTTATTGCCGAAGCACGAATAAGCAAAGAAGAAGACGGCGATGGGCAAGCCGCTAAATAGATTTTCCTTAAGTCTTTATAGCTCAAATATACCCACGAATCTTTTTTCTTTGGGATGTGTGCAGGCAAGTACACATATTCAGAAAGAAAGTCACTATAGTCTCCATTGTTATTTTGTTGCCCCCAATTTGCAAAGGCAAAATCTAAGTCGTGTTTCTCAAGCGCACCGACCATTTTGGTTAAAAAAGAGGTTTCCCATAAATCGTCAGAATCTAAGGATGCTATATATTTACCGTTAGCGTGTTTTAATCCCAAATTGCGTGCTGAAGCTTGTCCACCATTCGGTTTTGCTATGTATTTAACCATAGTGAAATTATCAATTAATGCTTTGGTCTCATCGGTAGAGCCATCATCAACAACAATAATTTCAATATTACTATAGGTTTGGTTCAAAACACTTTTTATGGCGTTACCTACAATTTTAACTCGGTTGTAGGTGGGAATTATTACGGATACTAATGGGGGATTATTCATAAATCAAAGTTATTATTTCTTTAGCAAAATCAAGTTCAGGGTTTGTTGATATTTGTTTTTTTATATGCTTTGAGGCCTCAAGCCCCATATTATACCAATGTGAGCGTATATTCCATGCTCTTTCTAAAGTTTCATCAAAACCATGTTCGGTAGCGTCACCTATAAAACCAGTTACGCCATCTTCAACAAGTTCTGTAGTGCCACCAGCATGTGTTGCAATTACGATTCTACCGGCTGCCATAGCTTCAATGACAACTAGTGGCATGCCCTCGCTTCTTGATGGTATAGCCAAGGCGTGATGGTTTAACCAGATTTTCTTGATGTCATCTTGGTGTCCTAAAAACTCTAAATTTTGGCATTTAATCAAACTTGCCATGGCTTTAAGGCCATCGTAATCTGGACCTGTGCCTGCTATGGATAAAGAAAGTTTACGCTTTTTCCATTTTTCTTTTGCTAAAACCCTTAAAATGATGTCGTGCCCTTTATCAATAACAAACAAGCGCCCAATCATTAAAAGCTTAAAACCTTGTTCCGTTGACGGATAAGCTAAGGGCTCAGGTTTAATTTTCATTGGGTTACGAACAATTTCTGCATTATTGAAACGAAACCCAAACTGTTCTTCGGTTAAATTTTGGTTGTGTTCTGAAACAAAGTAACATTTTTTCGCATGCTTGTACACATTTGTCATATAATTGCGCTCATCTTTTGGAGGCCAAAAAAATTCAACGGCTTTATGAGATACAATTACATACGGGATGTTTTGCTTTAAACACAGTTGTGCGTAATGTAAGCCATCAAAATTTATGGCTTGAGAAATAATGACCAACACAGGTTTTTGCTTTTTAAGAAATTTATTAAAAGCATGGAGATGTATGCTAAAATAAGGTTTTGTAAGTTGGTAATAGGCATTGATAGCACGTTTTAAAACCTCAGAATAACAATTATTTAGAGCTATAAATTCAAGGTGTTTGTTTTTTAGTTCAACAATTCTTTTGTGGTTATGGTTTATATTTTCTTTTAAAACGGTTATTGAAAAACCTTCTTTTTGCAAATAATGGCTGCTTTTTGCCCATAGCTCTTCACTCCCTCCCCAATCGTCGACGCAGGTAGACAGTATGGCAATGTGCTGGTTGTTTAGTATTTTTTTATTCTGCGCCATTCTCGCTTGTTTTATTTGCCGCTATAGTTTTTTTTCGTTTAAATAATTTAGCATAATCTCCATTTTCAGAGATCAGCTTTTCATGTGTTCCTTCTTGTGCTATTTCACCTTCAGACATCACATAAATATAATCAGCATGTTTTACGGCTGAAACTCTGTGGCTAATAACCAGTATGCCTCTATTACCTATATGTTCTCGTAAGTCGTCGAAAATCTCTTGTTCAGATTTGGCATCAAGTGCACTTGTTGCTTCGTCAAAAATTATAAATTGCGATTTACTATATAGGGCACGTGCAATAGCCAACTTTTGCCATTGCCCAATGCTAACTTCTCTACCATTATCAAAAATACGCCCCATAGTGGTATTGTAGCCATCTGGGAATTCCTTTATGTATTCGTGGGCTCCGGATTTTATGGCAGAGTCTTTTATGAAATCATGGTCGGCTTCTTCATGTATGTTGCCAAATTGTATGTTTTCTGTAACGCTCATGTTAAATTTAACAAAATCTTGAAAAACAACACTTATTTGCTTTCTATAATCGTCTGTTTTAAAATTTTTAATATTTTCTCCGCCTAATTTTATAGCTCCCGAAGTGGGGTCGTAAAGCCTGCACAACAGCTTTATCAAGGTGGTTTTTCCTGACCCGTTAAGACCAACGAGCGCAACTACTTTACCAGCGGGTATTTTTAAGTTGATGTTTTTTAATACTGTTTTGTTAGCATGAGGATAACAGAAATGTACGTTCTTTAAAGTTAAATCAGGGCTATTCTGTGAAATTAATACAGGTTTTTGGGGATCTTTCATTTTATTTTCCAAATCGAAAAGATCATATAAGTAACTTAAAAAAATATTGTTTTTATATAAAGATGAAATCTCCCCAGAGAGCCCTTGCATGATGCCGAAAAGTTGAGGGAAAACAATTAAAAACAAAGCAATATCGCCTATTGACGATTCACCGTTTAATGCACTTAAGCAAATGTAAGCTATACAGCTATAAACACCCGCAGCTGCTAATATTTGGGTTACGGCTTCGTTAGTGATGCCTTTTTTATTTATTCGGAGGTCTTCTAGTAAAAGATAAATCCTTAGGTTTTTATACATGGACCTGATGTAATGGCCCAAACCAAAAGATTTAATTTCTTTTGCGGCAACTTCGCCAGTGATGAGAGAGCTTAAATATTTGGACTTGCGTTCCGTTGGCGTTTTTTGTATTTGCCACTCATATAGTTTATCTGCAAATTTTAAGCGCACATATAGGGTGGGCAATACAAAAAGTGCCAAAAGTGGCATTAAAACCCAATTTATAGATATTAGAGCAATGCCAATAACTGTTAATGTCATTAAATTTTTTACAATACTGATAATATTTGTAAGTATTGCGGAGGGTCTGTCTGGCCCTGCATTTTTAGCTCTATTTAAAGTATTAAAATAAGCAGGGCTTTCGTAAAATGATAAATCTAGGGCAATAGCAATAGAGTGTATTTTATCATCAACATACTCGCTTATTAAAAATGCATGTTTTTGGGTAATATAACTAGCTAAAGAACTTAATACAACCAATGTAATAGCGGCTATGCCAGCAGCTATTATGTATAAAACCGCCAAATCATATTTTTCATTTCTGTCTGGCAGTGCAACAATATCAATCAGTAACTTAAAGACATACAATGACCCCATAAAAACGAGGCTTTCCATTATCATGATAAGTACCGTATAGATTACCTTTCCTTTTGTAATACTCCAAATAAGCCCTAAAGTCCTTTTTAAGTTAAGGTTCTTTTTTAACTTCTCTATTTTTTTTTTTATGTTTTGCATTGAATTATTTGGGGGTTGCTATTCAAATTTGGAGTTGAAGTTATTATTATACACTTTTTACAAAAAAAAAGGAAAGAGGTTTTGGTAGCAGTAGTTTTATAAGATCCATATTAAACTTAATTTGGTTAAGGTTTAGTAAATTATTTGAGGGACTGTAATAAACAATTTCTTTAATTCATGAAAGTGTAATTATAATTTTATCTCCCATTTTTTCAAAGTCTTTACGAATATAAAGTATCTTAAATACAGTCGTTTAAAATTTAGATTAATGGTGTGGTAATTTAGATAAAGGGTGTGGGGTTAAATATTTAAAAACTCAGATTGATGCCGGTTTTAAGTTATATCAATTAAAAATGGAAATAAAATCATATCATTCAGATTTATATAAGTTTTTGAAGTTGGCTAAAGCCTCCAAACAAAATCCTGTTGTTAATTCTTCGGACCCAAAACATGATAGTTTTTTTGGGCCTCCGTAATAAAACGCCCACCTGTCCCAATTCCCATATTCATGTTGGGTTTCAATTATATGCTTAATCCCTTTTTCGATTTCTATTCCTTTATATCCAGAGTATATTAGGGAAGATACGCCCAAAGCAGTATCAAGCACAGATACGCCAAAGCTTCCATCTGGATTTTGTTTCTCTAAAATCCTATCAATTATTTCATTTTTAATAGTATTTAGCTCAGTAAAGCCATTATTCATATTTCTACAGATAAAGTAATATACAGTAAACTCATTACGGTACCAAGTGTCACAATCACCTTCTCTTTCTGTTTTTATTATATTAACTAAATAAGGTATTATAGCTTCGGTTTCCTTGCGTTTCTCCATATAATGTAAAATGTTGGCATTAACTACGGCATCAACATCATATCGAGTGCATTGGTGTGTATGCCAAAAGATAAGGCTCTTCAAAAAATGTTTCAATTCTCTGGCGGCTAAATACCAATAATGAAGATTTTTATTAAAACGCCATCTAAAAGTAATCCAGGTATAAAATAACCCATCACTTCGTCGGTTATCTATGGCTAATTGCTGGTTGCTTTTTGTTGGAATATCAAACCCCATTTTTTTTAAAAAATATGACACGCAAGCCGTATCGTCTAAATCTTGTGGACAAAGTTTCCGCCACCGATGAAGTATGGTGTAGTGATTCCAAGTACCCGCTCTATCCATTTGGTAATGTAAAAAATATGCGGCCTTCATTAATATGTTTTCTACTTTCTCTTCGCCTCGGAGCGAGAGCAAACAGGTGCCAATAAGTGCCGCAGGAAAAATGGTGCTATCTGGTAAATTCCATTCTTGCATAGCATCATCGTCAGACATATATAATATGAATTCACCATTAGCCAGTTGATGGCTATCTAAATATGCTATACCCCGTTTAATAGCATGATTTAATTTTTCTTCAATGTTTTTAAATTCAAGACTAGCGCCATTAGTGTACATTTCAGTCTTTGTTTATGTTTAATTTAGAATTGTGATTTTGTAAGTATACAGGCTCGAAATATACAATTTTAAGTGATGATTTTACAGAAAACCAAAAAATTACGTTTTGTTTTAAAGAGTAAATAACTATGTTTGCGGTATGTACGTGAAATCATAAAAGCCTAATTGCTCCAACCAAAATTATGAAGCTAAGTGTCCTTATACCTATGTACAATGTAGAGTGCTATATAGAAAAGTGCCTTGCAAGTTTGTTAAATCAGGGCATTGATGCTCAGGATTATGAAATAATAATTGTTAACGATGGCTCCGCAGACAATAGCTTAAAAATAGCAGAAGCATTCTCCAAAAACCACAGCAATATTTTTGTCCACTCACAAGAAAATAGGGGAGCGGTATTTACAAGAAATAAAATGCTAAAACTGGCAAGAGGCGAATATATCTACTTTGTAGATGCTGATGATTATGTAGCTGAGAATGCTTTAAACACGGTGCTTGATTATGCCGTATCAAATCAATTGGATCTTGTTGGGTTTGATACATTGGTTGCCAGAAACCGAAAAATGAACAAGGTAGATGCCAAATTCCAAAACACCAAATTGCCAAAAATAATCACAGGTAATGAATTTCTTAGAGACAATAAAAATCTTAGAATTGAAATTTGGTGGTATTTTGTCAAAAGGGATTTTTTAAACAAGCATCAAATAGCTTTTGATAGAATTGATTACGATGGCGATGTGGTTTTTACACTCAAACTATTTTTAAAGGCTAAAAAGGTAGCTTATTTTCCTGCTAAAATTTATAGGTATTTCCAGTCTCCTGAATCAACCGTTAGAAGTGCTAGCGACAAATCTAAAAAACGAATTATAGATTATTTTGTGGCTTTAATAGATGATTTTAGCAAGCTTATTGATGAAGTTAAAGACAAAGAAAATCCTTACAAAAAAACAATAATCGGTAACTTTAAATTTAGGAGGGATGTATTTGTTTTTTTTACAATTACAAAAATGGTTAAGGCCAACCTAAGCTTTAATGAGGTTAAGCGTAATTTAATTAAGTTTGAGGCTGTTGGCGCTTATCCCATTAAGCATTTTAATGCCGAAGAATTTAGTATATTGCGTTATAAAGTATTAAAAAGCTTGATAAATAATAAATTAATGCTGTATTTGATTCTTAAAGTCTATCATTCAAAGTTTAGAAAATATGTCTTAAACCCACTTTTAAATCCTAAAAGATATTAGGAAGAAGGTATAGCTTTTTAAGGTAACAAAGTAAGTGCTATAATACTACAATTACTTAAACATATCCATCCCCGGAATATTCGGCATACCCTCTTTGGCAACGGCAGCTAATTCCGCTTCATTAACATTGGTGGCTTTTTCAATGGCTTTATTTAAAGTTAAAACCAAATAATCTTCAAGCTGCTCTTTATCCTCAAGCAATTCATCGGCAATATCAATAGATTTAATAGTTCGGTTTGCCGTTAAAGTTATGCTTAACAGTCCGTCGCTGCTTTTTTCATCAATTAAAACCGTATCCAAGCGTTTTTTTGTTTCTTCAACTTTTTTCTGGGTTTCTTTAAGTTTTCCCATCATATTCATCATATCTCCAAACATATTTTTAAATTTTGATTTGCAGTACAAAGCTATTTAATTTTTCTGTTTTTCTTCTGCAAAATTAAATTTTGTATTAAAAAAATACAAAATTTAATTACACTTCAGTAACCACTATGTTAGTTCATGATTTTTTTTCATTTAGTTTTTTGTCAATTTCTAAATGAAAAAAAATCATGTACTTTTGAGGCCTTAATTCAAGAATAAATACAGCTTCATTTGAAAAATACAATGCAACTTCCAATAGCTAAAAAAACACCAAAAGCATTAAAGGTTCATAACGATACAAGAATCGATAATTATTACTGGTTGAACGATAAGAAAAACCCGGAGGTAATCGCATATTTAGATGCCGAAAATGCATACACCAAACAGATGATGCAGCATACGGAAGGGTTTCAGAAGGATTTGTTTGAAGAAATGAAGGCGCGTATTAAAGAAGATGACACCAGTGTACCTTACAAACTTAATGGCTATTGGTACATAACACGTTTTGAAAAAGGAAAAGATTACCCCATTTACGCCAGAAAAAAGGAAAGTTTAGATGCTGCTGAAGAAATTTTATTCAACTGCAACCAAATGGCCGAGGGTTTCGCTTATTTTAATTTAGGAAGCATCGCCATAAGCCCAGACAATAAATTGGCAGCGTTTTCAACCGATACCGTAAGCAGACGCCAATACACCATTCAAATTAAGAATTTGGAAACGGGCGAAATTTACACCGATAAAATTTTAAACACCACCGGAAGCGTAACTTGGGCAAACGACAATAAAACCTTGTTTTATGCCATGAAAGATGAAGTTACACTACGTTCTTTTAAAATTTTAAAGCATAAGTTACATACAGAAACAAGTGAAGATATTACCGTTTTTCATGAAACCGACGAGACTTTTAACACCTTTGTTTACAAATCGAAATCTAGTAAATACATTATTATAGGGTCGTGTAGCACCTTGAGTTCGGAATACCGCATTTTAAATGCCGATACGCCCGATGGCAATTTTAAAATATTTCAAAAAAGAATACCGGATTTAGAATATAATATTGCACACTTTAACGATGCGTTTTATATCATTTCAAATATTGATAAATCCACTAATTTTAAGCTTTCAAAAACCCACGTAAACACTACAGAGAAAGAATTTTGGGAAGATGTTATACCACACAGAAAAGATGTTTTAATTGAAGATATTGAAATTTTTAAAAACTTTTTAGTGGTTAACGAACGCGAAAACGGACTCAATAAACTTCGTATAATTAAATGGGATGGAAGTGAGGATTACTATTTGCCGTTCAATTCCGAAACCTATACCACATATATTGGCACCAATCCAGATTTTAGCAGCGATACCTTGCGATACGGGTATAGTGGGTTAACGCACCCAAATGCGATTATCGATTATAACTTAATCACCAAACAAAGTAAAATTAAAAAAGAACAGGCTGTTTTGGGTGGTAATTTTAAAAAAGAAAATTACGAATCCAAACGTCTGTGGGCAACGGCAAGAGATGGTGTTAAAATACCCATATCGTTGGTTTATAAAAAAGGGATAAAGTTAGATGGCTCAAATCCCTTACTGCAATACGCGTATGGCTCTTATGGCTCTACAATCGACCCTTCGTTTTCAACCATTCGCTTAAGCTTATTGGATCGTGGATTTATTTACGCCATAGCGCACATCCGTGGTGGCGAATATCTGGGAAGGGATTGGTACGAAAACGGGAAATTGTTGACCAAAAAAAACACATTCAGAGATTTTATAGATTGTTCTAAATTTTTAATCGAGCAAAAATACACGTCCAATAAACACTTATACGCTTATGGCGGTTCTGCTGGCGGTTTGTTGATGGGCGCCATAATAAACATGAATCCTGAGTTGTACCATGGTGTTTTAGCGGCAGTCCCTTTTGTTGATGTGGTTACAACCATGCTCGATGATACTATTCCTCTAACCACTGGCGAGTACGACGAATGGGGAAATCCAAATGAAAAAGAATTTTATGATTACATGAAATCCTATTCACCCTATGATAATGTTGACGACAAACATTACCCGAATTTGCTGGTAACAACGGGCTTGCACGATTCGCAAGTGCAATATTGGGAACCCGCAAAATGGGTGGCAAAACTTAGGGAATTGAAAAAAGACCAAAACAAATTATTGTTGCACACCGATATGGATTCTGGTCATGGCGGTGCTTCGGGGCGCTTTGAAAGCCTAAAGGAAGTGGCCTTAGAGTACGCTTTTATTTTAGATTTAGAAGGAATTAGTGCATAACAAAAAAAATACTTATTTTTGCCAAGTTTTAGGTTACAAATATTTTTAGTAATATTGGGTAGCTTTTAAAAAGCATTTATGAAACAAAACAATCAGGTTTTTGATAATGTATTAGACTTAATAGGCAACACACCGCTTATTAGACTTAATAAAATCACATCAAAATTTAAAGGCAACTTTTTTGCTAAAGTAGAAGCTTTTAATCCAGGTCATTCTTCAAAGGATAGAATTGCATTACACATTATAGAGGAAGCAGAACGAAAGGGAATTCTTAACCCCGGTGATACCATCATCGAAACTACTTCGGGCAATACTGGTTTTAGTATCGCCATGGTTAGTATCATTAAAGGTTACGATTGTGTTTTGGCAGTAAGTTCTAAGTCGTCGGCAGATAAAATAGACATGCTTAAAACCATGGGCGCCAAGGTTTATGTTTGTCCCGCGCACGTCAGCGCAGACGATCCAAGGTCGTATTACCAAGTCGCTAAACGTTTGCACGAAGAAATCAAAGGATCGGTGTATATCAATCAGTATTTTAATGAATTGAATATTGATGCGCACTACCACTCAACAGGTCCAGAAATTTGGAATCAAACCGAGGGTAAAATTACCCATTTGGTGGCCTGTAGTGGCACTGGTGGAACCATTTCCGGAACGGCTAAGTATCTAAAGGAACAAAACCCAAATATAAAAGTAATAGGTGTTGATGCTTTCGGGTCTGTGCTCAAAAAATATCACGAAACCAGAGAGTTTGACGAAAAAGAAATTTATCCGTATAGAATTGAAGGTTTGGGCAAAAACTTAATTCCAACGGCAACAGATTTTGATGCCATTGATGAGTTTATTAAAGTAACCGATGAAGAAAGTGCACACACCGCTAGGTTAATAGCCAAAACCGAAGGGCTGTTTGTGGGTTATACCTCTGGTGCTGCTATGCAAGCAATTGCTCAATTAAATGAGCAAGGCGAATTTAATGAAAACGATAATGTGGTTGTTATATTCCCAGATCACGGATCGCGCTATATGAGTAAGGTTTACAGTGATAAATGGATGAACGAACAAGGCTTTTTTGATAGTGTTAACCACGAAACAGAAAAAACGGTTCAATACGTAAAATAATGAGCATATAATATATTCTTAAAAGAGCTTTATTTTATATAAAGCTCTTTTTTTGGTTTAATATCAATCAATAAACGATATAATGAATAATTGAACCCCAAAAATTATGTTCAAACAATATAAATATTTAATTTTGCATCAACTAACTAAAGAGCTAAAAGCGTTCATCTGCACAATTAAAGTGTTACACATGTTTGTTTTTTTTATAGCGCAAAAAGTATTATAATAAATGAAAGATTTATTCGAAAAGATTTATAAGGATAAAGGCCCGTTAGGCAAATGGGCGTCTCAAGCGGAAGGGTATTTTGTATTTCCAAAACTGGAAGGAGAGATTTCAAATCGCATGAAGTTTCAGGGAAAAGATGTTATTACTTGGAGTATAAACGATTATTTAGGCTTGGCAAACCATCCGGAAGTTCGAAAAGTTGATGCTCAAGCGGCAGCAGATTATGGTTCGGCTTACCCAATGGGAGCAAGAATGATGTCTGGCCATACAGATTTGCACGAAAAGCTTCAAGAAGAATTGGCGGCATTTGTTAATAAAGAAGCAGCTTATCTTTTAAATTTTGGCTATCAAGGCATGGTGTCAACTATAGATGCTTTAGTTGCAAAAGATGATATTATTGTTTACGATGTCGATGCCCACGCCTGTATTATTGACGGTGTGCGTTTGCACCACGGAAAACGATTTACATACAAGCATAACGATATTGAAAGTTTAGAAAAAAACTTAGAACGCGCCACGAAAATGGCCGAACAAACCGGTGGTGGAATTCTTGTAATTTCTGAAGGTGTATTTGGAATGCGAGGAGAGCAAGGGCGTTTAAAAGAAATAGTTGCACTAAAAAAGAAATATAATTTCAGGTTTTTTGTTGATGATGCACATGGTTTCGGAACATTAGGAAAAACAGGAGCAGGAGCAGGAGAAGAGCAAGGTGTTCAAGATGGAATTGATGTGTATTTTGCAACTTTTGCCAAATCTATGGCAAGTACGGGAGCTTTTATTGCAGCCGACCAAGAAATTATTGATTATCTAAAATACAATTTACGTTCTCAAATGTTTGCTAAATCACTTCAAATGCAGTTGGTGGTTGGAGCATTAAAACGTTTGGAAATGTTAAAAACAATGCCAGAGTTAAAACAGAACTTATGGACGATTGTTGATGCTTTGCAATCTGGATTAAAAGAACGTGGTTTCGATATTGGTACAACCCAAAGTTGTGTTACGCCCGTATATCTTAAAGGAAGTATTCCGGAGGCTATGGCCTTGGTAAGAGACTTGCGTGAAAATTATGGAATATTCTGTTCTATAGTGGTTTATCCGGTTATACCTAAAGGATTGATTTTACTTAGAATGATTCCTACGGCAACACATACTTTAAAAGATGTTGAAGAAACATTAGATGCTTTTGACGCGATTAGAGACCGATTGGAAAACGGTACCTACAAACGTTTATCCGCTGCGGTTATGGCGGCTATGGGCGAGTAGTTAAAACATATTAAAATATAAAAAAATCCGATTCATTTTAATGAATCGGATTTTTTTATAATGGTCTTTTTTGTATTGGTCAAAAAAGAGGTGAAGTCTGTCATTTTTTATAAAATATCTTTTCTAAACGTACAGCGCTTTTTATGGGTTACCGGGTTAAAGTTTTTCCATATTTTTTGAATGGCTGTATTTTCAACCAACTCTGGAGTTCTTAAGCATTCCACAATGCCTTTTTCGCTAAACGTATTATAAAACTCATTAAAGATGATGGCGTGAATTCCTTTGTTTTGATATTCGGGATGCACGCCAATAAGATAAAAAGTCACCTTCTTACTATGTTTTTTAGCATGTAATATGTGTTTAAAGCCGAAAGGAAATAACTTACCGTTCATTTTTTGCAAAGCTTCAGCATAGGATGGCATCACAATACCAAAAGCGATTAATTCATCATTCTTATCAACAACAAATTTTATGTATTCTGGATTGATAAAACCTAAAAATTTCTTCTTGAAATAAGCCTTTTGTACATCAGTAATTGCAACAAACGAGGCTAAAGAAGAGTAGCTTTTGTTAAACAAATCGAACATTTTATCGGCATAAGGCATCACTTCTTTTGTTTTAGAAAAATAGAGTGCTTTTAAGTTATAGCGTTTCTTTATTATTTCTTGGATTCTTCCAAAACTATCTGTTTTAATATCGCTGAAAGCATGCTTGTTTTCTAAATATTGTTTTTCAACAGTGTATCCTAATTGCTCAAAATGCGAAGCGTAATACGGGTGATTATACCAAGTAATCATGGTTCCAATATGATCAAATCCATAGGTTAGCACGCCAACTTTATCTAAATTTGAAAACCCTACTGGTCCTTCAGTAAATTCCAAATTATTTTGTTTTCCAATTTCTATAACCTTGTCTAAAAGCACTTTAGACACCTCTACATCATCTATTACATCAAACCAGCCAAAGCGCATTTTCTTTTGGTTTTGTTCTTTTACTTCTAACCAATTAATAATGGCTGCAACCCGTCCCACAACTTTATTGTCTTTATAGGCTAGGAACAGTGTTGCCTCGGCATCGTTAAAAACAGGGTTTATTTTTTTATTAAAGGTTTTTATTTCTTGACTAATTATTGGTGGCACCCAATATTTCGAATCTTTATAAAGTTCGAAAGGGAATTTAACGAATGTTTTTACGTCTTTTTTGGTGGTTACTTCTTTGAGTGTTATCATATATTAATGAAAAATTTTGACGGTTTTAATTATCAAAATCATTAGCTCTTCTTTTTTGCTTTTTCTTTGATTCTTTAGTGTCTTTATTTTTAACCTTCTTGCTTCTTCTTGATCTTCTTTCCAATTCTTCTTCGGCGGAATTGCCGTTATCGATTTCTTTGTCTTTATGAAAATCCAATCGGTATGAAGCCCCAAAGTTTACGCTAAAAACAGATGGTGTATCTTTGGTATTAAAGGTAAGCGCGGTGTCTAGCTGGAAGTCTTTTCCTAACAAGTAAGCGCCACCAAATCGAAACAAGTTATCGGCATAAAAATCACTTTTAATCCCTTGCGCTTCGCCAAATATCACCCACTTTGGGTTAAAGGAATGCGTTAGGGTTACTATGTATTGAAAATCAGACTGATCGGTGCCAATTCTATCTTTTATTAAGTTTAACACCATAACCCAACCTCCTGCAAAATTGTTTTGTGTAGCCACCATAACTTTTGGACTAAACCCTTCAATTCCCGGTGCTGTGTACGGATTTTGTTTGGTGTCGTAATTTGCGCCCAAATAAACTGAAACAGCAGGAATTAACGAACTCCATTTAAAGCGATTATTGGCTTTCCAGCTATATAGATTGGGCTTGTCGTTTTCAGAATTTTTGTAAGGGTCGTATATCAAATACTTCGCACCAACACTTACAAATTTAAAGTTAGAACGGCTGTCTTCAGCGGCTAAATTAGAGGTGTATGTTTTCGTATCGTTTTGATAAGTACCTTCAATATTTAACTCCAGTTCCTCCCAAAGCAAACCGTATCGTGCCGCAAAATCCACTCCAAAACCAGAAACTTCATGCGCTGTAGCGGGTGTTCTTTTTTCTTTTATAATATAAGGACCAACTTCAAATTGCGCAACGTTGGTTCCCACCGAAAACGCGCTACGCGAAACACCTGGTCGGTTGGAATTAATAACATCTGTATATTGGCTAAAAGCTTGTGTGCTTATTAAACTTAGCAATAAAATTAAGGTAGATTTGATTGGGCTCATAATGAATGTTTTGTAATATATCGATAATTTATAGTTATCTAATACTTTCACTAATTATTTTATAGGATGCTCAAATATAGATATTTTATACTTTTTTTATCATTTTTAAGCGTTTTTTAAATGTTTAGAATCGTATTTTTGTATAAAATTTTTAAAAAAGTCTATAATGGGTTTATTAAGAACCATACTTATTATTGTGTTGGTGTATTATGGCATTAAAGTGCTTTCTAGAATATTTGCGCCTTTTTTGATTAAATATGCCGCTAAAAAAGCCGAAAAACAATTTGGTGAACAATTTGGGCAATTCCAAGGAAAACAACAGGAAGAAAAGCCATTACGCAAAGGCGAGGTAACCATTGATAAAATGCCAGATACTAAAACTTCAAATAAAGATATTGGCGATTATGTGGATTACGAAGAAATAGAGTAGCCTTGTTTTGTTATTTTCGTAAAGACCGAAATCTTATCAATTAAATTTTGATTCCTTTAGTTTAAGTATATCTCGAAAATAATAGTTAATTTCACAACCATTGTTTTTAACACATTTTCATGCAATTTTCATTAAAAAAAATACTTCCACATCTACTAGTTTTAGTGGGTTTTGTAATACTTTCTTTAGCTTATTTTAGTCCTGTTTTAAAAGGAAAACAGATTTTTCAAAGCGATATCGTGCAGTATATTGGCATGAGTAAACAGCAAAAAGATTTTCGTGCGGAAACCGGAGCGGAAACCTATTGGACAAACAGTGCGTTTAGCGGGATGCCAACCTATCAATTGGGTGCTAAGTATCCGCATAACTATATTAAAAAATTAGATTTGGCCTTGCGGTTTTTGCCACGACCAGCCGATTATCTGTTTCTTTATCTGCTGAGTTTTTATGTGCTTTTACTCGTTTTAAAAGTCGATTTTAAGCTCGCTGCCATTGGTGCTTTGGCTTTTGGGTTTTCAACGTATTTAATCATAATTCTCGGGGTTGGGCATAATAGTAAGGCACATGCCATTGCTTATATGCCTTTGGTTTTAAGCGGTATTCTGCTCACATTCCAACGGAAATATATAGCTGGTTTTTTACTTACCGTTGTCGCCATGGGTTTAGAAATTGTAGCTAATCATTTTCAAATGACCTATTATTTAATGTTACTGGTTATTATATTGGGAATCGCTTATTTAATTGATGCTTATAAAAAGAAAATATTACCTCACTATTTTAAATCTGTCGGTATTTTATGTACTGCGGTTTTACTGTCGATAGCCCTTAATGCAACCGGAATTCTGGCAACAAAAGAATATGTAAAAGAAAGTACACGCGGTAAAAGCGAATTAACTATAAATCCCGACGGATCTCCTAAAGAAGTCACTTCGGGCTTAGACAGAGATTATATTACCCAGTTTAGCTATGGTATTTTAGAAACCTTCAACCTTTATATTCCAAGGTTTATGGGCGGCGGAAACGGTGAAAACTTGGGCAAAGATTCCAACACTTACGAGGCATTTAGAAAATTAGGCGCATCGCCAAGTCAAGCACTACAAGAATCGAAACGTGCACCCATGTATTGGGGCGATCAACCCATAGTTGAAGCACCAGCATACATTGGGGCAGTAGTTTTGTTTTTATTTGTCTTTGCTCTATTTCTGGTAAAAGGGCGATTAAAATGGTGGCTTGTTGGGGGAAGCATACTATCGCTATTATTGTCCTATGGAAAAAATCTAGGGTTTTTAACAGATTTATTTATTGATTACGTACCGCTTTACAACAAGTTTAGGGCAGTAAGTTCCATTCAAGTTATTTTAGAATTATGCATTCCGGTTTTAGCAATTTTCGGATTGGTAAGATTGTTTAACGATTTTGAAAACAAAGAAGAAAAACTAAAGGCTTTAAAATTTACGGCAATTAAAACCGGTGGCATTGCGATTTTGTTTTTACTGTTTAAATCCTCGTTTGATTTTGTAGGCGTAAACGATGGGTTTTATAGACAGAATTACGGGCAAGCCTTTATTGATGCCATTAAAGCCGATAGGAAAGCCATTTTTACTCAAGACACCATTAGAACCCTTGTATTGGTATTACTTTCAGCAGGCTTAATTTGGACATTTTTAAAAGATAAATTAAAGGAAAAATGGGTGATGGTAGCGTTTGCCGTACTTATACTGTTTGATTTGGTTGGTGTTGATAGGCGCTATGTAAACAACGATAATTTTGTGTCGGCAATGCAGGTTAATCAGCCATTCACTAAAAATGAAGCCGATAAAGAAATTTTAAAGGATACCACGCATTTTAGGGTATTCGATTTGGTTTCGGGGCAATCAAAGCCATCGTATTACCACAATTCTTTAAACGGGTATCATGCCGCAGGTTTAAAACGCTACCGTGAAGTTTTCGATTGGTATATTTCGCAAAACAATATTAATGTGCTTAATATGTTTAACACCAAGTATATAGTTGTTCAGGATGAAAAAGGCAATCCTATGCCTTACACCAACGAAGAAGCTAACGGAAATGCATGGTTTGTGAAATCGTTAACAGAGGTTGATTCTGCAAATGAAGAAATAAAATCACTGGATAGTTTAGATAATAAAAACAAGGCTATTTATGTAAAATCAAAACAATCGAATCAATTTAAGGTACCAAAAAACACCTTTGCTGTTGACTCTTTAGCATCGATTAAATTAGTTGAGCATCAGCCAAATTATCTAAAATACGAATCGAACAATTCTAATGATGGATTTGCAGTGTTTTCTGAAGTGTATTACGGAAACGGTTGGAAAACGTTTGTTGATGGAAAAGAAACAACACACATGCGTGTAAATTACACATTGCGAGGCATGGAAATTCCGGCAGGCAAACACATTGTTGAGTTTAGGTTCGATCCCGATGTTGTAAGAACAGGAAGCAGCATTGCGCTGGCAAGCTCCATCTTTTTTGGATTATTGCTTATTGCTGGTTTGTATTATGAATTTAAGAAGAAATAGTTTACCGGAACTGCCTAAAAAGTGGCTTTTATAAATTAAGTTGTCAGATTGAGCTTGTCGAAGCCGATATTAATTACAAAGAAGTCAAAAATATTTAGACAAGCTTTAAATGCTTTATAACTAATTTGGCGGCTTCAATTTAAAACTAAACTAATAATGTATTCCCGTCTTCGCAGGAATGACAAAAATGAGTAAAAAGAAAGTTCTTATTATAACCTATTATTGGCCGCCAGCAGGTGGTCCGGGTGTACAACGCTGGTTAAAATTTGTTAAGTATTTAACCGAATTTAATATCGAACCTATTGTTTACATTCCAGAAAACCCTAATTACCCATTGATTGATGAAAGTTTAATGGATGAAGTTTCAGAGGATTTAACGATATTAAAACAGCCCATAAAAGAGCCTTATAAATTGGCGGGATTGTTTTCTAAAAAAGCATCAAATACTATAAGTAAAGGCATTATTTCAGAAGCAAAAAAACAGAGCTTTATTGAAAAAATGATGCTTTACATCCGAGGCAATTTTTTTATTCCGGATGCCAGAAAAAGTTGGGTAAAGCCTTCAGTAGCTTATCTTTCAAAATATATTTCAGAACATAATATAGATACCATAATTACTACGGGGCCGCCTCACAGTTTGCATCTTATTGGGTTGCAGTTAAAAGAAAAAATAGGGGTGAAGTGGTTGGCAGATTTTAGAGATCCGTGGACGACCATTGGGTATCATAAGCAACTTAGGCTTACTAAAAGCGCACAGCAAAAGCATAAAATACTTGAAAAAAAAGTACTCCGTACTGCCGATCAAATTATTGTAACCAGTTCGGTGACTAAAAAAGAATTTAAAAACATCACCACAAAACCCATTGAAGTTATTACAAATGGGTACGATTACGAGTCTGTTGGAAAGGTTGAATTAGATTCTAAATTTTCAATGGCGCATATTGGCTCATTATTATCAAAAAGAAACCCTGAAACTTTATGGCAAGTTTTAAGTGATTTGATTAAAACGAATAAAGATTTTGCAAAAGATTTTCAGCTTAATTTTGTTGGTGCGGTGAGTGAAGATGCGCTGCGTTCAGTTGAAAACCAAAATTTAAGTGATTATGTAAATAAAGTAGGATATGTATCGCATAATCAATCTATTGTGTTTCAGAAAAAATCACAAATTTTGTTATTGATTGAAATCGATTCAGAAGATACAAAATGTATTATTCCAGGTAAATTATTTGAATACATGGTTTCAAACCGCCCCATTATAGCTTTAGGCCCAAAAGGATCGGATGTCGAAAACATCATTAAAGAAACCAATACCGGAAACTACTTTTATTACGATGATTTTGAGTCGTTGAAAACAACTATATTAACACATTATAAAGCTTATAAAAATAACACATTACAGTCGCATGCCATTGGTTTGCAAAAATACAGTAGAAAATCGTTAACCGCATCCTTATCTAAATTAATATAATGGGCATTGTTGCAACGCAATCTTTTAAAAACATCATATCCACGTATTTGGGTTTTTTTATTGGTGCGATAAATACATTGTTTCTGTACACAGAGTTTTTAAGCGACGCATACTACGGTATGGTAGGCTATATGCTGTCTTTAGCCTATGTGATAATGCCGTTAATGGCGTTTGGCGTGCACAATACTTTAGTGAAATTTTACACCTCATTTAAAACACGCGTGTCCTTAAATAGCTTTTTAACGCTGATGTTGTTTTTGCCTTTGTTGATTATTTTTCCGCTCATCATCATTACACATTTCAGTTATGAAATGATTGGGGAATTTTTATCGACTGAAAACCCCATCATAAAAAATTATTTATGGCATACCGTATTTATAGCCATAGCTTTAGCTTATTTTGAGGTTTTTTTTGCATGGACCAAAGTGCAAATGCAAACCGTGTTTGGTAATTTTATGAAAGAGGTGTTCCATCGCGTGGGCACGATGATTTTGCTATTCTGTCTATATTTAAACGTGATTGATGTAGAGCAATTTATGATGGGATTGGTTGCCGTTTACCTGTTGCGAATGTTGGTGATGATGCTGTATGCCTTCAGTACTAAAATCCCTGTTATCATCTTTAAAAAGGTGGCCCGTTTAAGTGCTATTATAAAATACTCCTTTTTAATCATTATTGCAGGCTCTATCGCTACCGTTCTTTTGGATATTGATAAAGTGATGTTAGGGCATTACATTCCCATCGAACAAATTGCATACTACAATGTGGCCATTTTTATTTCGGCGGTTATTGCCGTTCCGCAACGCTCCATGCATCAAATATTAATGCCGTTATCAGCTAAATATTTAAATGAAAAGAATTTTGATTCTCTAAAGGATTTGTACAAACGAAGCTCTTTAAACCTATTTATTGTCAGTGGTTTTATCTTTTTACTGATTGTATTAAACATTAATCAGCTTTATAACATCATCCCCGAAGAATTTAGCGGCGGACTTTTCGTGGTTTTTATAATTAGCGTTGCAAAATTGTACGACGCCATTTTGGGCAGCAACAATGCTATTTTGTTTAATAGCGATTATTATAGAATGGTATTGTTTTTCGGGGTGATTTTGGTGATAGTTATGGTTTTTTTAAACATTCTTTTTATTCCGCTTTTTGGCATTAACGGTGCTGCTTTGGCCACCTTTTTAGCTATGTTTTTATATAACACCATTAAGCTGTTTTTTGTTTACAGAAAATTTAAAATGCTGCCATTTAGCGCGAATACATTAAAAATAGGAGCGTGCATTGGTATTGGTGTTTTGCTGTTTTATTTCTGGGATTTTTCTTTTCACCCAATCGTTAATATCATTTTAAAAACGGCGCTTATTACCATTTTATACGGACTCGTTATTTATTTGTTTAAGTTTTCAGAGAATATAACCGAGCTTATTGATAAGATTTTAAAGCGGAAATAGAATGTTAAGTTTTCTGTGAAAGCAGTATTCTTTTATGTTGATTGTTCAAAAAGCGGCAATTTAGTGTCGGGTTGAACGCCGTCGAAACCCATAAATGATATAACTATAATGACCTTCTGACGGCACTCACAAGGTGACAAACGATAATTTCATTAAAAAAGAAAACCCCACGAATTTGCTTTGAGGCAAACTTAATCGCGGGGCTTTCCAACTAACCAACCAAAATTGTTATGATCTTCTTCTGGAAGTCGATCTTGTACTTTTATTACTTGAAGCACTTCTGCTTTGCGTTGCTCTTGCTCTTGGTTTACTTTGCGTAGACCTAGAAATTGTTCTTTGTGTCGATCTCGGTTTACTGGTTCTATTCACTGCGCGTTGCGCCGTTCTAGGTTTGTTTTGAGTCGTTCTTGTAGCTACACGTTGAGTGTTTCTAGTTGTTTTCTGTCTTTTATTATATGTACGAGTATTTAAGTTATTTGGTTTTCTGGTAACCGAAGTATTTCTATTTCTAGTTACGGTTCTGGTGTTATTAACCTTCGGTCTTGTGCTTCTAGTAACGCTTTCTCTCGTTCTTTTAGTATTATTTGCACGTGTATTTGTTCTAGTTGTTCTAGCATCATCACGTCTTGTCGATGTTCTTCTGTTAACATTTTCAGAATTGCTTCTAGAATTGTTTCTGTTTATGGTCGAAGTGCTATTTCGTCTCGTTGAATTTACTTGAGCCACATCGCGTCTAGAATTGGCACGTCTGTTTATTTGAGTTTTGTTTCTTGTGCTTCGGTTAACCGTCGCATAATTTCGGTTTCTATAAACTTTATGCCCACGTCTTGTAGCAATAGCGGTTCTTGGTCTGTAATTGTTATAAAACGGTCTGTTGTACGTATAGCGAACCGGGTTGTAAAATTGTCTGTAAGGTCTGTTGTAAACCACGCAGTAATCGTACGCCGGAACACTGTAATACCTGTGCCACGGTCTGTACACATAGTGTCTGTTATAAATATTTATAAAGCCTGTAAAATGGGAGTAGCGGTTGTAACGGTTATAGTGCACGTATAAGCCACCAACGCGCTTAATGTAACCATGTCTGTTGTAGTAAATGTTTACATTGCCAATTTGATTAACGCGACCGTAATAATCATAATAAATAGGGGTGTTTTCAACTTGAATAACAGCGCCATATTCATCGTACTGTACGTAAGCGTTGTAGTCGTAACCCGAATTAAAACTGATGCTCACGTTTGGCGAACCGATAGATACGTTTAAACGCGAGTTGCCCCGTAAAATATTAAAATCGAATTGCCCATCGCGAAACACCGAAAATTCAATACCGTCTTCTACAAATATGAAAGAATTACCATAACCTCCATAGTAAGTTGCTGTTTTATGTGCCTTGGTGTCGGTTGTGGTTGCAGTAGCAGTAAACCCTGTAAGGATCAAACCTGCCATTAAGAATATTAATTTTTTCATAATTGTGAGTTTTAATTGTGTTACGTTTATGTAATTACAAACAACGTGCCAAAAAAACGGAAGCGCTACCTAAAGCCTTTAAAATCAACAAACAATGGTTGGTAACTTTTTTTAAAATGAAATGGGTTTGGTTGATTTTGTGGGATAAAACAGCTAATTTTTAAAACTATTTAAAATCGAGTCGGTATTTAAATCGAAAAAAACTCAAAATCATATTAAACTTCTAATTTTTTCGAATAATCTCCACAAATACCTATTAGCAAATGCTAAAAAAGTATTTGTATCAAACGGCAAAAATAAATTAACTTTAAAAATTCTATTTCGCTTAAGTAAAAAACACATAAAGTTATAGTAATGAAAAATTTAGATAGAAGAAGTTTTATTAAAAAAACATCGCTTACAGGCGTTGCCTTGGGTTTAGGGAGCATGTTGCCCGCTTACCCAAGCAACCATCCGTTTTTTAACCATGAGGGTAAATATATGGGCGGTTTTGCAGCACCAAAATTAAACAAAGTACGTGTTGCCTTAATTGGTGTAGGT